>NZ_JACOPL010000084.1:0-521 GCF_014287995.1 Agathobaculum faecis | reverse complement strand
GCGAAAAAGCAGCTTGCCGCCCTGCTGCGCGAGCCGGACCGTTTCATGGCCGCCCGCGGCGCGTGCCGCCGCTTCCCGCTCAGCACCTATATCAAAAACCGGTACAGAGGGAAGATAGACGGCCTGATAGCGGATGAACTGCACCAGTTTTCCGCGGACAGCGGCCAGGGGGACGCGATGGGCGAGCTGTTCGCCGCCGCGAAAAAATGCATCGGCATGACGGCAACCCTCATCAACGGCTATGCCTCCGGTATCTTCTATCTGCTCTACCGCATGTGTGCATACCGTATGGAGCAGGATGGGCAAAGCTATGCCGCCCCCGCGCAGTTTGCGCGGGAATACGGCGTGACAGAGGACACTTACGAAGTAACGGAAGGCGGGTACAACAGCAACCGGCGCACCGCGAAGCGGAAAAAACGCTCCCGTCAGAAGCCGGGCGTTTCGCCGCTGGTGTACAGCCGCTTCCTGCTGGAGAACGGCGTGTTCCTCTCGCTCATGGATATGGGCAAGGACCTGCCGGA
>NZ_JACOPL010000083.1:0-545 GCF_014287995.1 Agathobaculum faecis | reverse complement strand
AGGATAGATTTTTCCTTTTCATCTTCGGTGTCATTGTACCAAGACACGAGATCATTGTTTAGTGTATATGCATCAATCGCCCTTGCCATCTTTCAGCACTTCCATTCTTTCTTTAGTTGGTCTGTGAAGCGGGATGTAGTGGGTCGTAGAGTGATAGTCTGGGTGCCATTGTACCCACATTACATCCATCAGAGGCGAACCATTCCCTTGCTTCTTCCCGTGTCATTTCTAAGCCTCCTCAAATCTATGCGGTCTCTACTTTCTTTTCGGATCATATCTCTCGAAATCCGGCTGCGTCCGAAATATCTTCCGGTTATTGCACCAGCGCTGCAAAAGCCGTACTTCATGCGGCGCATTCGGCTTATCGTATATCATCACATAGGGGTCATATCCCATATCCCGCAAGGTATATATGCGGTACAGGTTTTCTTGCATCGTGGTATCATAGTTTGTCAAGCAATAGACCGTCCCGAATTTTCCATGCGGACGGCGGTTCGCCAGTTTTGCATACAGGTGCAAACCGCGCAGTACAGCATCGCTTTCTT
>NZ_JACOPL010000082.1:0-576 GCF_014287995.1 Agathobaculum faecis | reverse complement strand
GGTGGAGAGCATCACCGCAACAGCCGACAAGACCGGAAAGGAAATCGCGCTGACCGACAAGGGCAACGGCAAATACACCTTCAAAATGCCCAGCTCGGCGGTCACGGTCAAGGTGCAGTTTGAGCAAAAGCCGGAGATTCCCAGTGTGGCCGACCCTGACGGCACCGGCGTTTCCTCCATGCTGAACACCAGAGAGCACATAGCTTACATGGTAGGCTATGAAACCGGAAACTTCGGCCCGGCAAACAACATCACCCGCGCCGAGGTGGCGCAGGCGTTCTACCGCCTGCTGCTGGACCAGAGCCACAGCCAAAGCCCGTCGTTCCCCGACGTGGCTGCGGATGCGTGGTATCACGAGGCGGTTGTGACATTGGCGGCCAAGGGTATCATCACTGGCTATGAGGACGGTACGTTCCGGCCGGAGCAGCCCATCACCCGCTCTGAGTTTGCGGCTATTGCGGCCCGTTTCGCCAGGGCCAGCACCGACAAGGCGCTTACGTTCCCTGATGTGCCTGCGGACGCATGGTATCGCGGGGCTGTGCAGACGGCGGTAAGCTACGGCTGGATTAACGGCTA
>NZ_JACOPL010000081.1:0-576 GCF_014287995.1 Agathobaculum faecis | reverse complement strand
CAGAACACAGAGGTAATGCCGTATTCTTCGATATATGGCAGGCAATCATCCTCCAGTCCGCAGTAGCAGTCCTTCCCTGTCCTCGCCCTGCTGATTTTGGAAAGCTGGACTAACCGTGATCTGGGCGCAACCTGAAAGAATGTTGCCGCTGTCTTGCTGCCATGTCCTCCCGAGAAATTACCCCAGCCGTAGCCATCTCCAAACGGGATAAGGACCAGATCATCCGGATTATAGTTTTTGATGCTCCAGTTCTCTCCGGTAGCCGCCGTGACGCGCTCCCCAAAGTATCCCGCGTTATGGAACCTGTCCACACCCGTAAACTTGCGGATGTAGTTGTTTTCAGTGTGCAGCTTTGTTGTTTCAGTAGCCACGTTATACCTCCCCTTTTCCTGTCCCGTACTGCTTACCCGTAATCTGTTCGTACTCTTCATCCGAGAGCTTCCCCGCCGTGTAAAGCTGGTCTATCCGGCCAATGTCCCACAGCTTGGGGTAATAATGCCGCGCCATTTCAAATACTGTCATAGCTCCACCCCCGTCATAGCCGCGATAAAGTCCACGTCCGCGCGGAGCTGTTCT
>NZ_JACOPL010000080.1:0-605 GCF_014287995.1 Agathobaculum faecis | reverse complement strand
TCTGACGGCTCCGGCAGGATAACCATACCGTGTCCGGTTTTGCTGTCGAAGCCCTCCGCCCCAATATCCACACAATGGTCCCTGAAAAAGCGCATCATTGCCTCGTGGGTCAGCGGCTTCCCTGTTTTGTCGATAAAAAAGTCATTGACCAGGCACGCCATACCGCAGAGCCACGGAGCCGAGAAAGACGTTCCGGTCTGTTTGCCATATGTAGTCACGCCGGTTTCTTTTGCGAATTTCACAACCTGCCTGTCCGGCGCGGCAAAATCAAGATATTCCGTCGTAGAGGAAAAGTCCTCTGGAATGGCTTTGTTATTCTGGATGTAGTACGCTCCAACGGTCGTCACGGCATCGCACTGCGCCAGCTCCACATAATCCGTGGAAGAATCATTACCCGCCGCGACAAACATGTTAAATGTCCCCAGCCCATCGATCACCGTCTGGTATTTCTGGGCAAGGTATTTGTCGCAGATCATGTCAAACGAACAGAACACAGAGGTAATGCCGTATTCTTCGATATATGGCAGGCAATCATCCTCCAGTCCGCAGTAGCAGTCCTTCCCTGTCCTCGCCCTGCTGATTTTGGAAAGCTGGACTAACCGTGC
>NZ_JACOPL010000079.1:0-625 GCF_014287995.1 Agathobaculum faecis | reverse complement strand
GAAGCCTCGTCGCAGATTCCGTTCACTGCCTGCCGCAGCTCCTCCGGACTGCTGTCGAACCGCGCTTTCAGCTCGTTTGCCGGCAGGCTCGGCTGGTCGGGCAGGTCGGTGATTTTGTGCTGGAACGCTGTGATTTTATGATCGCTGAATGACATGAAAAACCTCCTTTTGTTTGGGGCGGCCGGAGCTCCCCCTCGCACGCGTTCCTCTGACCACGCGGGCGCGCGCGTGAGGGGTTCCCCGCCCGCCGTTTGCACCGGCACGGGAAAGTAAGCGTCTATCAGAATAGCAGAAACGGGAAAAAGCGCAAGGGCAAATACTTGCCCTTGCGCTTTCCGTTTTTTGGGCTATTATAACGGTTGCTTACTTTCCCCGCATGAAAAACCAGACGGGGCGGCTCCGCCCCACGCGCGCCCGCGCGCGCTGTCCAAGGAACGCGCGCGGGCGGCACCGACAAAAAGGAGGAAACCATGTCTTTTTCTGACCACAAGATCACGCAATTCGCACACAAAATCACCGACCTGCCCGACCAGCCGAGCCTGCCGGCAAACGAGCTGAAAGCGCGGTTCGACAGCAGTCCGGAGGAGCTGCGGCAGGCGGTGAACGGAATCTGCGACGAGGCTTC
>NZ_JACOPL010000078.1:0-646 GCF_014287995.1 Agathobaculum faecis | reverse complement strand
GCGATGATGGTGGAGGCGATGACCGGTATGAGCCGCGGGTCGTGGTCCGCCTCGCCGATCGGGTCCCAGCGGTCCGAGTGCTCCATATCCAGCAGGTTAAACACCCGCACTTCGTAACCCTGATCGGTCAAGTAGCCGGCCATGCTTTCATAAAGTTCATTTTTGGGATCGGTCAGGACGATGCTCTCGCGCCGCTTCACGCACTGGAATACGAACGGCCGGACGAACCCCCAGCTCTTGCCGGTACCCGGCGCGCCCACGACCAGCAGGCTGCCGGCGAGGCCGGCCTTTTTGCTGGACGCGACATAGTCCGCATAAGCATCGCTGTCCAGCGGGTCGTCCTTATGCTTGCCGTAGACCGTGCCGGAAAGGCTGTCCAGCCTGCCCACATCCAGTACCCGCTCCATCTCTTCCCGCATCATGAACCGGCTCGAGCCGTGTGTGCCGTCCGGCAGGATATCGAACCCGCGCCTGTCCTTTACCGGATGATAGCCGGATATCCAGTTATACCCCTTGCGCGTCAGCAGGCAGGCCATCGTGACCAGTGAGGCGGTGACAAAAATACCGGTGGGGGTAAACGGGGCGATCAGGTTGAGGAACGGGTTTACCGTCCAGATATCCGTGATCCCACTGTCCGCGTCAAAGG
>NZ_JACOPL010000077.1:0-663 GCF_014287995.1 Agathobaculum faecis | reverse complement strand
ATGTTTATAAGCTGGTGCGCGGCACAGTCCGGTAATGCCGGAATCATCCCGCGCACGGCAAGCTGCTACAACGGCAAGGACTGGTTCGCGGAGCGCGGGCGCTTCCACCTGCGGGCGGCTTACACGCCGAGAGCGGGCGATGTCGTATATTTCTCCACCCGCCAGTATCCGAACGGAGGCGGGCATGTAGGTATCGTGGAGAAGGTGGAAAACGGCTATGTCTACACCATCGAGGGGAATACCTCGGGCGCGTCCGGCGTGGTAGCGAACGGCGGCGGTGTGGCACGCAAATCCTACCCGCTGGGGTATCCCAGCATATACGGCTACGGCAATCCAAAATATGAACAGGAGGAACCAGATATGACCGAAGCACAGGTAAAGCAGATCATTGAAAAGACGAAAGAAGCGGAGCAGTACAACAGCGTGGAGGAGTGCCCAGCATGGGCACGGCCGACCATTGAAAAGCTCGTGCAGAAAGGCTATCTACAGGGCGACGAGGACGGAAACCTCGAGCTTTCCTTTGATCTAATGCGCAATCTGGTCATTAACGACCGAGCGCATTTATATGGCTGAATAGAGGTGCAACATGGCAGGACGTGCAAAGGTGCCGGAAGAACTGGAACGGCTGACGAAGAGCCAGCGGTTGACCGTGATAGACGAGGC
>NZ_JACOPL010000076.1:0-680 GCF_014287995.1 Agathobaculum faecis | reverse complement strand
CAACTAAAGAAAGAATGGAAGTGCTGAAAGATGGCAAGGGCGATTGATGCATATACACTAAACAATGATCTCGTGTCTTGGTACAATGACACCGAAGATGAAAAGGAAAAATCTATCCTACGGCGGGTGATGCAGAGAGTGGTTCAAGCGCCCACCCTCACCCCGCCGAACGAGCCGCTGACGCTGGAGCAGCTGCGGGAGATGGACGGACAGCCGGTATTTCTGGTATTTATGCAGCCGATAGAATACGGCTGGGAGGATCAGTGGGCATTAGTGGACAGCGAAAATGAGACGGTTTTTAATGGCGCATACAAATTTGATTTTTCAAATTGTGTGGGATTCGCCTACCGCCGCCCGCCAGAGGGAGAAGCATGAAAATAAATCAAATAGCTGAAATATCATTTGCTCTCATACTGTTTGAATTTGCAACCGCAATAATATGGCAGGCACTTGAACTCATCGTTTATGGAGAAATACAGCCTCGTGTGGTTGATGATCTAATGGGGCTTGTATTTCTGTATGGCATGGTTGAGGCCTACAGAATGGGGAAAAGGCACGGGAAGGAGGACACCTGATGGACATTTCTGGGACAAATATAAAGCATATCACTATGTTTGACCGACAGTATACGCCGGAAAAACAAGCAGAGGGACTGGCAATCTCACAAGCTATTGTATACG
>NZ_JACOPL010000075.1:0-711 GCF_014287995.1 Agathobaculum faecis | reverse complement strand
TTTGATTTCCAGCCACCCATCCAGCGGGCTATACGCCGTTATGCCCTCTGAATCGATCGTCTGTCCTGCGGTTATGCCCTCACATGCGCAGTACCCGCCAAAGCCGAGTTTGATGGTGTCGCCGCCCTCACCGGATTCAAGGGCTATTGCGTCTTTGGAGTTGTTCAAGAACGAGCCTGCGATCCGATTGCCGGAGATTTCAAGGATGGTGGTGGTGCCGTAGGAGGAGTTGCCTCCATCAGCGTAAGCAATGATAAACCGATTGTTTTCTGTAATTGATGCAGATGGGAATAAACCTTGATACGAATTATTCCAATTATATTGCGCACCAATATTTAAAACATTTCCGGTTCGATATATTGTTTGTGCATATGAGCTGTAAATTCCAACAACAGAATGACCAACCGCGCAAATCTCTACGAGATTCGGGATGCTTCCTGCAATCTGTTTCTTTTCCGTTTTTTCTGTCAGCAATTCAGGATTAAATGCAATCATTTGTGTTGCGGAATCGATAAATAAAACATATACCCATCCATCTAATGAGTATGTACAATGAATATCAGTTGTTGATGCTTCATTGAACGTCACCACCTCCCCAAACGTCACCGCATTCGCGCTGTCAACCGTCGCAATAACCGCCTTGCCCTTGTTGCCGTCGCCAGTATCGGAAAAGCAGATGCACACGCGCTTGTTTCCGCTGTCGTCGTCGGG
>NZ_JACOPL010000074.1:0-716 GCF_014287995.1 Agathobaculum faecis | reverse complement strand
TGCCGCGCCATTTCAAATACTGTCATAGCTCCACCCCCGTCATAGCCGCGATAAAGTCCACGTCCGCGCGGAGCTGTTCTGCCTGCGTCGGTTCCGGCTCCGGTTCAGGAGGCCGTGCGGTCGGCGTAATATCCACCAGCGCGCCGTCCTCAATGATCAGCTCGCAGTATGGGCAGTAAGCGCGGGCGCGGGGCTCCAGGCTGACCGGAACCGGAATCCACCCGTCCGGCGCTTGTCCATAATGGAGGGTGCGCATCTGTCTGGTTTCCGTGTTGATAATTAGCATTGGCGTTACCTCCATGCGATATAGCGGTAAACAGAACCACTGGCATTCATCTGTCCTGATGCGGAATTACCATAAAACAAAATTTGTGATTCATTAACTGACACATTCACTGCTCCACCATTAGGCAAAGAATACGAAAGATTCACGCCATTAAGCAAGACAAAAACTGCTCCGGTTGCACTATTGGCAGATTCGGCTCCAATAATTAAACATTCCGGCCGAAATCCCACATCAATCACCGTAGGATTATCCGCGCCATAAGTACCGTCGCCTGTATACTCTCCCGTAACATACCCTCTCGCCCACGGGTCTTTGATTTCCAGCCACCCATCCAGCGGGCTATACGCCGTTATGCCCTCTGAATCGATCGTCTGTCCTGCGGTTATGCCCTCACATGCGCAGTACCCGCCAAAGCCGAGTTTGATGGTGT
>NZ_JACOPL010000073.1:0-726 GCF_014287995.1 Agathobaculum faecis | reverse complement strand
TTTGATTTCCAGCCACCCATCCAGCGGGCTATACGCCGTTATGCCCTCTGAATCGATCGTCTGTCCTGCGGTTATGCCCTCACATGCGCAGTACCCGCCAAAGCCGAGTTTGATGGTGTTGCCACCCTCACCGGATTCAAGGGCTATTGCGTCTTTGGAGTTGTTCAGGAACGAGCCTGCAATTCGGTTACCGGAGATTTCAAGGATGGTGGTGGTGCCGTAGGAGGAATTAGACCTGTTTGCGAATGCAATAAGTATTTTTGACTTTTCGATAGCAGCAGCACTCAAACAATCGGGAGAATTTGCATTATAGTTGTATGCCGTAACAAGGCCTAAAACTCCGTCAGAAAATTCAAACAATTTCGCACGGTTATCTATTACACAGGCAAATTTATCATCATCATAAACGATCGCCTGCACTGAAACTATATTACCCGTATCGTTATTTAACTCGTTGCTTATCGGGTTTAGTTCTGCGTTAAGTACAGCGAATATTGCAATTTTGCTTGCTGTATCTTGATTACGGATATACCCAACAAGAATATTGCCTGTTTTATCTGCCGCACAGCTTGTTGCATAAATGGTGCCGCCAGAGAACGTCACCACATCCCCAAACGTCACCGCATTCGCGCTGTCAACCGTCGCAATAACCGCCTTGCCCTTGTTGCCGTCGCCAGTATCGGAAAAGCAGATGCACACGCGCTTGTTTCCGCTGTCGTCGTCGGG
>NZ_JACOPL010000072.1:0-735 GCF_014287995.1 Agathobaculum faecis | reverse complement strand
TCCACATAATCCGTGGAAGAATCATTACCCGCCGCGACAAACATGTTAAATGTCCCAAGCCCATCGATCACCGTCTGGTATTTCTGGGCAAGGTATTTGTCGCAGATCATGTCAAACGAACAGAATACAGAGGTAATACCATATTCTTCGATATATGGCAGGCAATCATCCTCTAATCCGCAGTAGCAGTCTTTACCTGTCCTCGCCCTGCTGATTTTGGAAAGCTGGACTAACCGTGCCTTTGGCGCAGCCTGAAAGAATGTTGCCGCTGTCTTGCTGCCATGCCCTCCCGAGAAATTACCCCAGCCGTACCCATCCCCAAACGGGATAAGGACCAGATCATCCGGATCATAGTTTTTGATGCTCCAGTTCTCTCCGGTAGCCGCCGTGACGCGTTCCCCAAAATATCCCGCGTTATGGAACCTGTCCACACCCGTAAACTTGCGGATGTAGTTGTTTTCAGTGTGCAGATTTGTTGTTTCAGTAGCCACGTTATACCTCCCATTTTCCCGTCCCGTACTGCTTACCCGTAATCTGTTCGTACTCTTCATTCGAGAGCTTCCCCGCCGTGTAAAGCTGGTCTATCCGGCCAATGTCCCACAGCTTGGGATAATAGTGCCGCGCCATTTCAAATACTGTCATAGCTCCACCCCCGTCATAGCCGCGATAAAGTCCACGTCCGCGCGGAGCTGTTCTGCCTGCGTCGGTTCCGGCTCCGGTTCAGGAGGCCGTGCG
>NZ_JACOPL010000071.1:0-766 GCF_014287995.1 Agathobaculum faecis | reverse complement strand
AAGGAGAATCTGCGCGGCAACATCGTGATCGGTCTCGGCAACCGGCTGAACGTGTTCCACGATGCGCTGGTGGACAGCCTGACTTCGGACAGCACGATAGACCTCACCCTGCCAGGACAGAAGCCCTGCGCCTATTTCTGTATCCTGTCCGCGCAGGACAGCACCTACACCTTCCTGTCCTCGCTGTTCTTCACCATGCTGTTCTCCCGTCTGGAGGCATACGCGCGGAAGGAGACGAAGGACGGGAAGCTGCCGGTGCGGGTAAACTTCCTGCTGGACGAATTCCCGTCCATCGGCAGGCTGGGGGATTTCAAGCGCTCCATCGCGTTCACCCGGTCGTTCGGCATGAGCTGCCAGGTGCTGGTGCAGTCCATCTCCCAGCTGGCGGACATGTACCCGCGGCACGAGTGGGAGGAGATGGCGGCCTGCTGCGACGCTACCATCTGCCTGGGGGTGAACGACCTGACGAGCGCCAAATTCATTTCGGAGAAATGCGGCATGACGACCATCCGCGTGACTAATAACCAACAGCCGCAGACGCCGCTGTTCTCCCCCTTGCAGAACAACATCCGGCCGTATTCCATGACGCGCAGCAACACCCAGCGCGCGCTCATGCAGCCGGACGAGGTGCTGCGGCTGGGCAACGACAGGTGCATCGTCCTGCTGCGCGGCCAGTACCCGATGCTGCTGTACAAGATAACGCCGCCGGAATTTACCGATTACGGCAAGCTGCGGCCGGCGTCCATCCATGACTACCCGCCGGACA
>NZ_JACOPL010000070.1:0-787 GCF_014287995.1 Agathobaculum faecis | reverse complement strand
TGGGCGCCGTACAGGTGGTACCCTGCCGTCTGCGCCACGAACTGGTCCAGCCCCAGCACCCCCTCTGACAACGGCTCCTGGGCCGGATCATACAGGGGCTGGAACTGCCCGCGGATGCGGGACGCGATCACGGAACCGAACGCCCGCAGGTAGCCGGCTACGCCGTTGATCTCTGTAAACGCGTCCGGCTGGCAGGGCCATGTGCTGGGGATACGGATAACCCCTGCTTTCAAGCCGTCTGTAAGTACGTCCGCGATATTCTGATCGTCCGGCGTGCAGGTGAGCCGCCATATGGCAAAGGGCTCCCCTGTTGTGTACACACGGCACGGCGCCAGCATATCCCTTGCCTGGAGCTCGTTTATCATGTAGTCCCTGAATTCCGGCAGCATGGGGATGGTGCTTACTTTGTCGATCTCATGATACAGGGCGGTTTTGTCCCGTACGGGGCAGGCGAGGTAATACACCCTCGCCTCCTGCGCTTTATCTGTTTTCTCCTTTTGTTCCTTTCCCTCCATTTCTTCCGTCTGTTGCTTTTCGCCCTGCTTCCGCGCGCTCTGGTTGTCCCAGAGCAGGGCAGCCACGGCATATGTACCGTCTCTGGATACCTCCTTGCTGTACCGCCCCTGTTGGGGGGTGCATACCAGGGTTTCCCCATCCAGCTGCACGGACAGCGTGCCTCCGCCGCTGACCGCGTTGACAAGGCCGGCTGTCACTTCCGGATAACCGCCCAGCCGGACCGCGATGAGCAAATTGTCCCGCGGGTCCACGGCAACGGTATCCGCCCAGG
>NZ_JACOPL010000069.1:0-788 GCF_014287995.1 Agathobaculum faecis | reverse complement strand
GCCGCCCGCAGGTGGAAGCGCCCGCGCTCCGCGAACCAGTCCTTGCCGTTGTAGCAGCTTGCCGTGCGCGGGATGATTCCGGCATTACCGGACTGTGCCGCGCACCAGCTTATAAACATATGGCACCAGTAGGCTTCCGGTCCGTTCAGGCCGTACCACTTGCCGTATTTCGTCCAGTTATTCGAGCCTGCGTTTGCGGTCTTGCTGTCAAGGCCCGCATTGCTCGCTTTCTCCAGATAGCCGACCTCTGCGGCGGCAACCCTCAAAATACCGCTTGCTTTCCCCAAATGATTCACCTCAATTTCAAAACAAAAAGCCCCACCTTGACACAGGCGGGGCTTGTGGTATAATATGAACATAAAGAGGCGCTGTCGGCAGACGGCTGACCCAATTACACAGTTAAAGTAACCGCTTCATTTGGTCGTGAGGGCGGTTACTTTGCATTTATGGTCAAAATATGTAGCAATAAGATTGCACATATCAAAACTCGGAAGAGCTTTATGCCCATAAGCACCACCTCCCTTTTACAGGAGAGTGGCCAACCGCCCGCCGCTGGGAACGACAGCGCCCGACATATTATACCATCGCACGCCGCCCTGTGTCAATTTGCCGCCATCGGGCGGCTTTTATTTTGCTTTTCTCGATTCTCTAAGCGCTTTATCTGCCTCGATCGCCGGTGCTGTAAAGCTGTTGTTTTTCCACCACGCCACTACTGCGGCGATCACAGTCCATAGCGTCGTCACAATGGTTTCCACCTGCGCGTCCTCAATTGGCAGCACAGCGATACC
>NZ_JACOPL010000068.1:0-843 GCF_014287995.1 Agathobaculum faecis | reverse complement strand
CAGCGTGCCTCCGCCGCTGACCGCGTTGACAAGGCCGGCTGTCACTTCCGGATAACCGCCCAGCCGGACCGCGATGAGCAAATTGTCCCGCGGGTCCACGGCAACGGTATCCGCCCAGGCTGTAAGGGTGATTGTCTGGGCTGGGTCACTGTAGATGGCTTTCATCAGCTTTTCTGTCATTGCATATTGATCTTCCTTTCTCTTTGGCGCAAAAAAAGACCATACAGTATCCGATAGTGGATTTCTGTATGGTCTAGTCAGGTGATGAATCAAGTACGGAGATGGTGTTCGGTCCAGACAGGCAGACTGCCTCCTGGGCGGGTTACTCTGACACGAATTACTCTGACCTGATTTCTCCTTTAATATAGCACGGCTTATCTGTTTTGGAAAGATGAAATGTTTTTATCTTCTCCGCAGGCTGTTGCAATGTTGGCTCGGTACTGGTAACATTTGTAATAGACTTAGGAAAACCACCGTTTATGATGTTATCCATAACGGCGGCATATATAGGTTGATTAGTGTTTCTGCCTTTGAATGATGGTTATTTACAAATCCTTTGCGTCGATGAGCGTTTCCTGTTTACGCTTCGACCAGTAAAAAGGAAAGTTTTTCAATACGGTATCCTCCCTAATTGATATTATGTGTTTTTCTGCCGCATATGGGACAAAGTATCTACTCTAAAGTAAACATATTACGCTGGAAGTATTCAGCGAGTACCGGATTTGCATAAACTCCTATTACAATAGATTTACGGTTCAAGGCACGGCAGCCAGCCGTGTCTTTTTCCGCGCCGTTGCCAAAGCTGTTAGAATGAGAGTGTCTTGGCCTGATGTTAAACTCCAA
>NZ_JACOPL010000067.1:0-855 GCF_014287995.1 Agathobaculum faecis | reverse complement strand
TTCGACAGCAAAACCGGACACGGTATGGTTATCCTGCCGGAGCCGTCAGAGATCAACGTCTGGAAGTACCAGACGAAAGAGGGGGGTGAGACGATGTATAAGGACGAAAATCAGATTTCCGAATGGGCAAAGGAAAATGTAAGGTATTGTAACGAGTACGGCATTATGGAAGGGGATGCAGACGGGAAGTTCCGGCCGCGGGATTTTCCTACGCGCGAAGAGCTGGCCTGCTCGCAGGCGCGTCTCCACAAGAGCATCCTGAATATTATCCGCGAGATGATGAAATGAGAGGGGGGACGGGGATACAACCGCCCCACTTACCGATGGAACTTATCAAAGAATACTGGGCGCAGCTTTCAGCGGTGGGGGCTGCGATACTGGGTGTGGCCAAGCTGCTGCGAAAGCGGGCAAGGCGGCATAAGGCGTGGCAGGACACGATTACAGCTTCGATTTTAGCAATCCTGCATGACAGGCTTTTATTTGAATGCCTCCACTACTTAAAGGCCGAGCAGATCACAGCGGATGAAATGGACAATCTGTCACTGTTGTACAAACAGTATAATGCGCTGGGAGGGAACGGGACCATTGCAAAGCTGATGGAACGCGTTGGAATGTATGTAAAAATTATAGAGTGCGACTGCGAAAGGGGTTATGACACATGAAAATCACATCGGGAACCTTGGCGAGAACCATCATTTTGGCGCTTGCGCTGATCAATCAGGTACTTAGTATGTGCGGTATCGCTGTGCTGCCAATTGAGGACGCGCAGGTGGAAACCATTGTGACGACGCTATGGACTGTGATCGCCGCAGTAGTGGCGTGGTGGAAAAACAACAGCTTTACAGCACCGGCGAT
>NZ_JACOPL010000066.1:0-860 GCF_014287995.1 Agathobaculum faecis | reverse complement strand
TCTATCTTCCCTCTGTACCGGTTTTTGATATAGGTGCTGAGCGGGAAGCGGCGGCACGCGCCGCGGGCGGCCATGAAACGGTCCGGCTCGCGCAGCAGGGCGGCAAGCTGCTTTTTCGCCGCCGCTGTTTTGCAGGCGTCCCGCGCAAGGTACGCAAAACGGCGGTGGACATAGCCCAGATGGCTGATGCGCACCCATTCGCTCTGTTCCTCCGCGGTTGTGGCTGTCCAGAGGACAGCGCCGCAGCCTTCGCACTTGCGGTTGGCGCGGGTCTCTGTCCGGAAGTATTCCGGCGTAGCGTCTGTCAATGTCCGCTTACCGCAGTCCATGAATTCCATCTGGATCACGCTGCCGCAGTCCGGGCAGGTAAAGCCCTGCCGCCTTGCGTCCCATCTGGCCGCTGGGCGGCGCATATAGCCGTCCCGCGCGCTTTCCCTGGACAGGACTGCAAACACGGTGCGGCCGCCGCGGGCATACCCCGCGTAGAGGGCGTCCATGTCCGCCGGCGTCCGCACGATGGCAGCACGCGCGTTTGGGATGGCCTCCTCCAGCTCGCGCACCCATTTGCCTGTCATGTGGGAGGGGCAGAGGACGATATGCAGGCACTTCCTGTGCTTTTGCAGGAAGTATGCCTGCAAGGCGAGGCTGCCGACCTTAGACTTTCCTGACCCGCATTCTGCGATGAGCAGGCCGAACCTGGCGGTCTGCAGCCTGCGCCGAAGCGCTTCCGCGGCGGCAAGCTGGGCGCCGTACAGGTGGTACCCTGCCGTCTGCGCCACGAACTGGTCCAGCCCCAGCACCCCCTCTGACAACGGCTCCTGGGCCGGATCATACAGGGGCTGGAACTGCCCGCGGATGCG
>NZ_JACOPL010000065.1:0-860 GCF_014287995.1 Agathobaculum faecis | reverse complement strand
TCTATCTTCCCTCTGTACCGGTTTTTGATATAGGTGCTGAGCGGGAAGCGGCGGCACGCGCCGCGGGCGGCCATGAAACGGTCCGGCTCGCGCAGCAGGGCGGCAAGCTGCTTTTTCGCTGCCGCCGTTTTGCAGGCGTCCCGCGCAAGGTACGCAAAACGGCGGTGGACATAGCCCAGATGGCTGATGCGCACCCATTCGCTCTGTTCCTCCGCGGTGGTGGCTGTCCAGAGGACAGCGCCGCAGCCTTCGCACTTGCGGTTGGCGCGGGTCTCTGTCCGGAAGTATTCCGGCGTGGCGTCTGTCAATGTCCGCTTACCGCAGTCCATGAATTCCATCTGGACCACACTGCCGCAGTCCGGGCAGGTAAAGCCCTGCCGCCTTGCGTCCCATCTGGCCGCTGGGCGGCGCATATAGCCGTCCAGCGCGTTTTCCTTGGACAGGACTGCAAACACGGTGCGGCCGCCGCGGGCATACCCCGCGTAGAGGGCGTCCATGTCCGCCGGCGTCCGCACGATGGCGGCACGCGCGTTTGGGATGGCCTCCTCCAGCTCGCGCACCCATTTGCCTGTCATGTGGGAGGGACAGAGGACGATATGCAGGCACTTCCTGTGCTTTTGCAGGAAGTATGCCTGCAAGGCGAGGCTGCCGACCTTAGACTGTCCGCTGCCGCATTCCGCGATGAGCAGACCGAACCTGGCGGTCTGCAGCCTGCGCCGCAGCGCTTCCGCGGCGGCGAGTTGGGCGCCGTACAGGTGGTACCCTGCCGTCTGCGCCACGAACTGGTCCAGCCCCAGCACCCCCTCTGACAACGGCTCCTGGGCCGGATCATACAGGGGCTGGAACTGCCCGCGGATGCG
>NZ_JACOPL010000064.1:0-997 GCF_014287995.1 Agathobaculum faecis | reverse complement strand
TTAACGACCGAGCGCATTTATATGGCTGAATAGAGGTGCAACATGGCAGGACGTGCAAAGGTGCCGGAAGAACTGGAACGGCTGACGAAGAGCCAGCGGTTGACCGTGATAGACGAGGCCGCGCTGGGTTTCGAGAATACGGTCATAGCCCGCAGGACGCTGATAGACCACTACCCGCAGGCGGACATTGCCGCTGAAATCGGGTACGACAGGTCCGTTGTTTCGCGGCGCTCCAGGGATATCTTTGCACGCCTGATCGACGTTGCCCGAATACTGCATATGGCTTAGCCCCGTGGGAGAACCCACGGGGTTTGCTTTTGCACACAACCGCACACAACCGCACACAAACGCCACACAAGCGCACACATCAAATCACGGTTTGTCCTACAATTAAATCATGGAGAACGGAAAAACGCTCGGTTCACGTCGCCGAGCGCCGTTTTCCAAAGAGAGGACGTGATTGGAATGGTAGCTTACGAGCAGCGCCTTGAGCGGCTTGGATATGCGCCGGAATGTGCAAGGCGCATTGTGGACGATTTTACTTCCACAGGGAAGCTCAAGGATTTAGCGGATTATATCAACTATAAAGAGAGCGAAAAACGTTCTATCAACGAACATGTAACGGAGGTGCTGGGTTGATGGCGTATCCTTATCAAACATATCTGCCCAATCAGGGAATGCAGCAAATGCCATATCAGCAGCCGATGATGCAGCAGCCCATGCCGCAACAGCCTCCGGCACCGATTGTCCGGCCGGTAGCTTCGCTGGATGAAGCAAGAGCAGTACAGACGGATTTCGGCGGGGCGCTGACGATCATGCCGGATATTTCGCACGGATTCATTTATACAAAGCAGCTTAATTTTCAGACGGGCAGCGCGGATTTCGCAGCCTACCAGCGCGTGCAGGAGCAGGCGGCTCCGCAGCAGGACATTAACCTTTCGGAATATGTGAAGAAGTCTGACTTTGACGAACTCGCAAGGCGGTTTAACGCCTTGTG
>NZ_JACOPL010000063.1:0-1013 GCF_014287995.1 Agathobaculum faecis | reverse complement strand
TTAACGACCGAGCGCATTTATATGGCTGAATAGAGGTGCAACATGGCAGGACGTGCAAAGGTGCCGGAAGAACTGGAACGGCTGACGAAGAGCCAGCGGTTGACCGTGATAGACGAGGCTGCGCTGGGCTTCGAGAATACGGTCATAGCCCGCAGGACGCTGATAGACCATTATACACAGATGGATATTGCTGCCGAAATTGGATATGACCGTTCCGCAGTATCGCATCGTATGCCTGCCATTTATGAACGACTGATCTACATAGCAAACAAACTTGATATGGATTAATGAAAGCCTCGGGGTCATGCCTCGGGGCTTATTTTTTTGCTATTTTTCAGATTTTCCCAAACTTTCACATAAACAAAACTTAAGTTCCCCCGCGAAAATGCGGTTTCTATTATCATTAGATTAAAGGAGGCGAACAGGCGGCCGGTTCCACGTCGCCGGTCGCCGCTTCCTGAAATGAAGGGACGTGATTGGAATGGTAGCTTACGAGGAGCGCCTTGAGCGGCTTGGATATGCGCCGGAATGTGCAAGGCGCATTGTGGACGATTTTACTTCCACGGGGAAGCTCAAGGATTTAATGGATTATATCAACTACAAGGAAAGCGAAAAACGCTCCATCAGTGAGCATGTGACGGAGGTGCTGGGGTAATGGCGTATCCTTATCAAACATATCTGCCCAATCAGGGGATGCAGCAGATGCCATACCAGCAGCCGATGATGCAGCAGCCCATGCCGCAGCAGCCTCCGGCACCGATCGTCCGGCCGGTAGCTTCGCTGGATGAAGCAAGAGCAGTACAGACGGATTTCGGCGGGGCGCTGACGATCATGCCGGATATTTCGCACGGATTCGTTTATACAAAGCAGCTTAATTTCCAGACGGGCAGCGCAGATTTCGCAGCCTACCAGCGCGTGCAGGAGCAGGCGGCTCCGCAGCAGGACATTAACCTTTCGGAATATGTGAAGAAGTCTGACTTTGACGAACTCGCAAGGCGGTTTAACGCCTTGTG
>NZ_JACOPL010000062.1:0-1144 GCF_014287995.1 Agathobaculum faecis | reverse complement strand
ATGCAAGAGAAGTACTTAACGACAGCGTATCCGAACATATTTTTTGAGGATAACAAGGTAGGACGGCTGAAGAAACGGCTGTGGGACGCCTCGGAGGAGGAGATCCAGGCCATTCTGGATGATTACGGCATCCCGTCCGACAGTGAGATCGGAAAGCCGGGCTGCTATATCCAGACCTCGCCGCGCAAGATGGTGATTGAGAAACGCCATAAGAACGATATCGTCCTGGTGCCAATCGGCTGCACCGAGAATCACGGCATCCATAACAACTCCGGCCTGGACACGTTTATGTGTACCTCGATCTGCGAGGCGGTGCGACGCAAGACGGCTAAGGCGGGCCACGAGGTCGCGTTGGCGCTTCCACCGATCAACTACGGCGGCCATCCCTACCATCACTGCGGTATGCCCGGCACGGTCATGACGAGCGAGAAGTCCATCGTTGATACGCTGATTAACGTAATGGTCGGCTTGTGGGACGATGGTTTCCGCAAGATCATCCTTGTCAACAACCACGGCATGGACTGGATGCTCGAGTCCGCGATTCAGGAATTCTTTAAGCGCTTTGAGCTTCCGGCATTCGCAACGGTCGTTGAGTGGCATCGTGCGATTCGTGAATTTTGGTATCCGCTGGGCGATGAGCGGCCGGACTTCGTCAGCACGCCGTTTGTGCATGCGGACGAAGCGGAAACCTCTGCGGCGCTGCTCATGTTCCCGGGCATGGTGGATATGGGCTGTGTGGTGGACGCGCAGGCGAAGTCAATGGGGATGCTGGACGAAGGCTTCTATGATGGCTCCGTGGACTCATTCCACCGTCCGAACAAGTGGTCCGAGGCGGAAGGCCACCGTGTAATTGAGCGCTTCGGTACCCCTGAGGGTGTTGTGGGCTACCCGTCAAGAGGTGAAGCAAGAAAGGCAAAACGTCCGATTGCCGCGATCTGTGAATACCTGAACTGCATGGTCGAGGACATCCTGGAAGCTTATCCCGCGGGCAAGGTACCCGATCCCCGCAAATTCTCCCTCCGTCCTTACGAGGAGATCGAGCCCTGCCTCCGCGAGCCCCTCAGCGACGGCTGGAAGAGCGTGCATGAGCTCCCCAGACGCGGCCTCTTTATTGATTGACCCTTTCTCTTTTCTTCTTTTTTCT
>NZ_JACOPL010000061.1:0-1170 GCF_014287995.1 Agathobaculum faecis | reverse complement strand
GATTTCGCAGCCTACCAGCGCGTGCAGGAGCAGGCGGCTCCGCAGCAGGACATTAACCTTTCGGAATATGTGAAGAAGTCTGACTTTGACGAACTCGCAAGGCGGTTTAACGCCTTGTGCGACCAGTTAGGAGGGACGACAAATGAACATGGGTCAAATGCTCATGCAGGGGCTGACGGCAAATAACCCGATGGTCGCCCAGATCATGCAGATGAAAAACAGCGGCATGACCCCGCAACAGGCGCTACAGCAGATGGCGCAGAGCAATCCGCAGATGCGGCAGATCATGCAGGGCGGCAATCCCCAGCAGGCGGCAATGAACATGCTGAAAGAGGCGGGTCTGGACCCGCAGCAGTTCATGCGGCAGGCAAACCAGCTTTTCAAATAAGGCAGAGATACTTCTGAAAATCTGTCTCTTTTTCGGTTTACTCGGTTCCTGATAAAAAACCGCTTCCCATTGAACATCAGGGGAGCGTACGGCCCCGATGTAAATACACGAAAAGGAGATTAAATTTATGTCTGATGATTCGATGGCTTTGGGCTATGCATTAGGCCAGGACAGCAATAATAATTCTGGAAGCGGCATGTGGGGCGGTGATGGCTGGTGGGCCATTATCCTCTTTGCTATGATTTTCGGCTGGGGCCGCGGCGGCTTTGGCTTCGGCGGCTTCGGCGGCGGCGCGTCCACTGATCCTGGCCTGCAGGGCATTGCGACCCGCGCTGATGTAAACGAGGCGATTGCATTCAACGGCCTGGAACGCGGCATTTCCGCAATCCAGCAGGGCATTTGCGATTCTGTCTATGCATTGAACAATGCGGTTACCGGCGGCTTTAACAGCACCAATGTTGCGATGCTGCAGGGCTTTAACGGTGTGGACAAGTCCCTGTGCCAGCTCGGCTACAACCTGCAGGACTGCTGCTGCCAGACCCAGAACGCGATCCAGGGCGTGCGCTATGACATGGCGACGCAGGCTTGCGACACCCGCAACACGATCCAGAACTCGACCCGTGACATCATCGACAACCAGAACGCGAACTACCGCGGCCTGATGGACTTCATGGTACAGTCCAAGATCGATTCGCTGCAGTCCGAGAATCAGGCGCTCAAGCTGGCGGCTTCGCAGGCCAACCAGAACAGCTACCTGACCGCAACGCTGGACGCGCAGACCA
>NZ_JACOPL010000060.1:0-1215 GCF_014287995.1 Agathobaculum faecis | reverse complement strand
TATGATATAGAATCCTTTCTGGCACTGCAATATATTGCGCCATAGCACCGTCGCGGCTATATTCCGCGCAATGGACGCCGAGTACGCGACGATGCATGCACAGATTCACCATGCCTTTACGGCAATAATAACATGAACCACAGTACTCTGTTGAATCAAACGTGACTCGGTCGCCCGGTTTGTACCGTGTCACACGCTCTCCAATACATTCGATCATTCCAGCTGCCTCGTGCCCCATAATGATCGGTGGTTGACGGCGACCACTCGACCCGTCATAGCCATGAACATCACTACCGCAGATTGCGCAGGCCTTTACGCGAACCAACACCTCATCCGCTCCATAGTCCGGTGTTTTCACTTCGCGCATCTCGGCCAATCCGTTTTCTATTACTACTAACGCTTTCATAACGCCTCCTCCCATGCGCTTCGAACAAATTCTACGGCCTTACGGATACCATCATATCCTGTTCCGCTTGCTTCTTCTATGCAGACCAACCCATTAAAGCCTTGCTGTTTCAGATACGCCAATATCTCTTTGTTCGGGGTCACGCCAGTACCGATAACAACCGGAGCAAATTTACCCAACTCTGCCATATCTGAAATATGGACTGTCGCCACATCGGGATATATTTTTTTTAGAATGGGAATTGGGTCCAAGCCCAGTGCCGTCACATTGCCAGTGTCAAAATTCAGTTTTACACCGCTTCCTTTAATTTTCAGGGCAATTTCGAGGAAAATATCGATTGGAAAGCTGAAATCGGCATACTCCCATACCGTTGGCTTGAAATGATTTTCATAAACCAGTGTTACGCCAAATTTAGCGGCCGTAACCGCGGCGCGGCGCAGCATTTCTACTGCCCAACGAATGCCTTCTTCGCGGCTAGTTTCCAGATGAGCTTGTCCCGCCAGCACGCGAACATATTGCAACCTCAGTTCTGAACACATTGCGATATCCCGCCTCAAGTATTCCAGTTCGCGTTCGCGCTGCAAAGCGTCCGGATGTGTGAAGTCTGGGTAGGCGGATGCCATCGCTATCGGAATACCGATTTCATCAATCAACCTGTTTACACGGTTCAGATAAACTGGCGTGTGTTCTTTCAGCATAACTGTACTGATATCTGCCGCATCCAGCCCCAGCCGCTTGGCGTTTTTCATCCAATCATGAAGCGTAATTTCACCTGATACTATTTTTTCATACAACGATACAGGTAAAAC
>NZ_JACOPL010000059.1:0-1240 GCF_014287995.1 Agathobaculum faecis | reverse complement strand
AATGTCAAGAACCGAATTGAAATGAACCGCTATTTTTAGGTGCGGCAAAAAGGACACAGAAAACCAAGCCACCGGAAATTTTGACTCTGGCCCAGAATGGACAGGTTCAGGATAAGATCAGGCTTCGAGACTATCCAGATGCTTTTTCACAGTGGCGTAGTAAATGCGCAGGAATTTGTTGGCGGAGGCCATCATGTAAACACGATAGGGCTTTCCCTCAGCACGTTTCTTATCCATGAATTGGTACACCGGCTCATCGGCGGAGGAACGCTGGAAAATCACGCTCATCACCAGGAACAATGTTCTGCGCAGAGCGGAGGAACCCCGTTTGGAGATGCTGCGGCTACGGGCTTCCATCTGGCCGGACTGGTACGGAGGGGCGTCGATGCCCACGAAGGCCACCAACGCTTTCTTGGAGTGGAAACGGCGCACAGCGCCGATCTCTGCCATAAGCTGGGGCCGAGAGCCGGATCACAACACCGAACATCCCCATCACAATGGAGTACTCCGGCAGCGATGCCGCCAGGGACTGCATTTCTGAGCGCAGCCAGTGCAGTGGATACAGCCCAGAGTTGGAACACCGCCTGCTCTATCAGGAGCTTGGTCGTATTGGCCTTGGGCATAATACTGAAATGTCCACAGGCGGAGGTATAACTGTCCAGCGCCTTATCCTGGCTGAAGTTGTAACCGTGTTTGTTGCACCACCTCTGGTACTTGGCTGTAAAAGCCTTTTCGGTTAACCCACAGACACACTCACAATGCGGGAAAGCAGCTACAAAGCCTATCCATTTCTCGCTGCCATTCGCCCTGACAGGGCTGATAAACAGGCGGTTCGCATCAGGGAAAGCGGTGGCGAGCAAGGAAATCCGGTTGTTTTTGAGCATGGTCTGCACCTTGGCACATTGCTGGTACTGTCGGTATGTGGTTTTCAGCATGAGCCGTATCTCATCCTCTGGGATGTACTGGGCATCGCCAGCCAGTGGTCAAGACCGTAATTGGCCAGCTTGATCGCGTCTTTCTTGTCGGTCTTGGCCCGCCGTAGACTGTTACTCCCGTAGCCATGCATCAGCATGGCGTTCACCACGGAACCGTAAAACTCGGAATGGTAAAGGAGGCTGGCAACCGGCAAATGGCAGTTCCCCGCAGTCTCCATCAGTATGCGATTTTCGCCGTCCAGTTCCCACAGCAGTTCGGACAGTTCGTACAACTCAACATCTGTGTGTCCCACCTCAAAGGGAGG
>NZ_JACOPL010000058.1:0-1268 GCF_014287995.1 Agathobaculum faecis | reverse complement strand
TCCCCAAACGTCACCGCATTCGCGCTGTCAACCGTCGCAATAACCGCCTTGCCCTTGTTGCCGTCGCCAGTATCGGAAAAGCAGATGCACACGCGCTTGTTTCCGCTGTCGTCGTCGGGGATGCGGGTTGCGGAGATGTGGCCAGCGTTAACATTACCAGGAAGATAATAAGTCTGTTTTTGTGTGATTGTAGTTCCGTTCACCAGCGATATTCCGATGCCCAACTTGCTGCTGGATGTAAAAATCGACATTATGCGATCCGCCTCCAATGCAACAACCGGCGCGCTTCCAGTAACCGCAGAGATTATATTGGTTTGTTCTCCAAACGAAATCGATGTTCCATTTACTGTACCTATTTTAGCAAACAAGGTCGTTTGTGTTAGCGCCTGCACCACAAAATGCGTATCATCCAGCCGAGCGCCTGAAACAGATAAAACCGCAGATAAATAGGCACTTACACTATAAACACTCTTTCCTGTTGTGTTGTCTATCAGGTATGCCACAGGATTACTTGAACTATTGCCAATCAAAATACTATAGCTTTCATTCAGTTTGAACAGGTCAGAACCGGTCATGACAACCGTGTTTAATCGGTTCTCCACATTCTTCTGGGCCACAACGTCGTGGTAGATTTCCCCGTCCTGAACATTCACCACATCCCCCGCCGCGATACTCTGGCCATCCCGCACGGTGCCGGTGCGAACGTCATTCACCGGCAAACCCTCTGCTGTTGGATTACTGCCGATATTCGCCAACGCGGAAATGAACTCTTCCTCCGTCCCCGTATAGCCGCCCTCCTGCGCCTGCTCATACGCGCTTTTGCCAAGCCCTGCGACCAACTTGCCGTTTACTTTGATTGCCAAGTTATCCCCTCCTTTTTCGGTTTGTTGATAATCTTTGGTTAGAGTGTTTCCAGCGTGCCAAGTTGGATTTTGGTTAGGGCAAAATTGAGCATGCCTGTACTTATTTGAACCCATGTATTGCAATATGTTATCTTATACCTGGCGCTTGCTGCTGTCACAAAAACGTATGGAACATCATTCACATAAAACGGATTAACAATTTGTGTGCGGCCGTCCTTGTCAGTTAAAAGAAGCAGTTCGCTCCCGCTTGCCGAAATATCCAGAGTGTTCTTATTCAGCGCCGAGCCGGTATAGCTCACCCGCGCCGTAAACTTCATCAGCCCTTTGGTCGATTCGCCCACTATGATCGGATTATGGATCACGCTCTTACCTCCTGTACGGTCACATAAACACTGATTGCCGCCG
>NZ_JACOPL010000057.1:0-1292 GCF_014287995.1 Agathobaculum faecis | reverse complement strand
CAACTAAAGAAAGAATGGAAGTGCTGAAAGATGGCAAGGGCGATTGATGCATATACACTAAACAATGATCTCGTGTCTTGGTACAATGACACCGAAGATGAAAAGGAAAAATCTATCCTGCGGCGGGTGATGCAGAGAGTGGTTCAAGCGCCCACAATCACCCCGCAGAACGAGGCGCTGACGTGCGAGGGATGCTATTACATCAAAAATGACGACTATTCGCCGTGCGCATGGTGCATTCGGTCGAAAGAAAACGAAGATTACTACCGCCGCCCACCGGAGGGAGAGGAGGACACCTGATGGACATTTCTGGGACAAATATAAAGCATATCACTATGTTTGACCGACAGTATACGCCGGAAAAACAAGCAGAGGGACTGGCAATCTCACAAGCTATTGTATACGGGCATTGTGATAAGTGTGGTTTCCTTTCTCAGTGTTCTACACAGGGGGAGGCATTCCAGTTTCCTGTGTTTGCGTGGTGTATGCGACGCAAGGTGGAAATCCTTGCAGATATGCAAAAGGAGGAAACCTGATGGATATTGAGAAGCTGATTGAGCAGCTGCGTTGGTGGGCAGATCACTGCGACCGAACAAATTACGGCTGCCATGCAAAGCCTTTTTTGCTGGATGCCGCAGCCGCCCTCTCTGCGCTCCAGACCGAAAACGAGAGGTTGCGGGACGAGCTAAAACGCAAGGTGAATTTAGTATTTCAACAGGCGAAAGAACTTGATAGGAGAAACTTGTTTTTGCAAGAACAAGAGGCCGAGCTGGATGATTTGCGCGCCCAGTGGGATATGTATGGCGGGGATGTTGGGATTACTGCCGTATACAAGGAGCTGGAGCAGGTAAAGCGGGAGAAGGATGCGGCGGCAAGCGATCTGGAAAGCGTTATGGCCTATCGCGGTGATAATTTAGACACTTGCCAATTCTGCAAAAACGGCCAGTGCCATGTAAGGGGAGGGACAAAACAGTGCCTCCCGCAATGGCGCGGCCCAAAGGAGGGGTGAACATAGAGAGAGCAACACACATTGACAAGGATGGATGGTACATCAATGGGGCCAATGTGGCGGCAGTATTCCATTCTGGTACGAGAGAAATCAGGATGAGCGGGAAAGACATTGACCGCCTCGCCGCCTACGAGGACACGGGCCTGGAGCCGGAGGACATCAAGCGGGCATTTAATGAAGCTGCTGTTTTAAAACTGGCCGGACAAGCCCTTGGTATAACACCTGACCGCCTCCACGAGCTGGCCCAGGCGGACAGGGAGGGGCGGTGCGTGGTGTTGCCGTG
>NZ_JACOPL010000056.1:0-1469 GCF_014287995.1 Agathobaculum faecis | reverse complement strand
GATTACTTGATACGGGCAATCTTCTTGGCGAGTTCTTTTTTCATTTCGAGGTTGGACTGTCGTGCGATCATGATGCGCTGGGCCTGCGGGGAGCCTGCGCCGTGCATGGACTCGGGCAGGTAGCCAACCGCGGCCGTACCCATCGTCATGTTCTCGATCAGCCGGAGCACGCGCATGCGGTCCTCGGTCGGCACGCTTGCCACCCCCTTGAGGTACTTCTCGATGTAGTCGTGCGTCGCCGGATTCCGGTAGTCCGCCTCGCTCGGCTGCGTCACCATCAGACCTCCCGCAAGGTCCTGCGCCAGCCGCGCAATCTCATACGGGAACCGCGTCACATTCTGCTTGCATACGTTCGCCAGCAGCAGGTCGATCAGGTAGTTGCCGCTCCTTGTCTTCGTTCCCTGGCTGGAGCATGCGATGCCGCAGCAGTACAGCGTCTCGTTCAGGTGCGTCATCTCGATCAGCTTATCCTTTACATGGCTGGCCTTCGCAGAGCCTGCCATATCGCCCGCAAGCGCCGTCGCGCCGATCAGCACGTCGCCCACGCCTACCTTGCACCCGCCGTAGCTCTGGCGGTGGTAGCCCGCGAACCGCTCTACCATCATGCCCGCGAACTGCACCTCCCCGTTCAGGAAGATCATTTCGTTCGGGATGAACACATGGTCGAAGATCACCAGCACCTCATGCCCGCCGTAGACCTTGTTGCCCACGTCGATGTCGTTGTATTCCTCGGTCTTGCGCGTGTCGCACGACTGCCGCCCAAGGATCAGCGTAATGCCTTCCGCGTCCGTCGGGCAGGCGAACGAGATCGCGTAGTCCTCGTCCCCCTCGCGCATCGAGATCGTCGGCATCACCAGCACATAATGGCTGTTGATATAACCGGTCTGGTGCGCTTTCGCGCCCGTGACGTAAACGCCGTCCGCCGTGCGCTCCACCACATGCAGGAACAGGTCCGGATCCGCCTGCTTGGAGGGGGACAGGCTGCGGTCGCCCTTGACGTCGGTCATCGCGCCGTCCACCGCCCAGTCGTTCTCCTGCACGTCGGTCCAGAACTTCACGAAGTTATCAAAGTAATGCGTGCCGCACGCCTCGTCGGTTTCATAGGTGGTGGAGTAGACCGCGTTGGACGCGTCCATGCCGACGCAGCGCTGGAAGCAGGCGGCGGTCTTCTGCCCCAGCAGGCGCTGCATCTTCACCTTCTTGATCAGGTCGTCCGTGGACTGATGCAGATGAGTGAAGCGGTTGATCTTCTTGCCCGTGAGGTTGGAGGTCGCGGTCATCAGGTCCTCGTACTGCGGATCCTCCGCCAGCTCATAGGTCGCCGCGAACGAGTTCAGCGACGGGCGGATGATCGCGTTATCCACCGGATTCTCCACCTTTTCCCCAAAGCTGTACAGGTTCAGGTGCAGCTTCCGCAGGGACTCGATATATTGGTCTTTGGTCATCATATCGATCAAGTATCCTTTCTT
>NZ_JACOPL010000055.1:0-1515 GCF_014287995.1 Agathobaculum faecis | reverse complement strand
GCCGCCCGCAGGTGGAAGCGCCCGCGCTCCGCGAACCAGTCCTTGCCGTTGTAGCAGCTTGCCGTGCGCGGGATGATTCCGGCATTACCGGACTGTGCCGCGCACCAGCTTATAAACATGTGGCACCAGTAGGCCTCCGGTCCGTTCAGGCCGTACCATTTGCCGTATTTCGTCCAGTTATTCGAGCCTGCGTTTGCGGTCTTGCTGTCAAGGCTCGCATTGCTCGCTTTCTCCAGATAGCCGACCTCTGCGGCGGCAACCCTCAAAATACCGCTTGCTTTTCCCAAATGATTCACCTCAATTTCAAAACAAAAAGCCCCACCTTGACACAGGCGGGGCTTGTGGTATAATATCTATACAAAGGGGCGCTGCCGGCAGACGGCTGACCCTAAGAATTAACTACAAAGTAGCCGCATCTATTTGGTCGTAGGGGCGGCTACTTTGCATATGTAACAAAAATGTGTAACAAGATTGCTGCACATATTGAAATCCTTGCGAATCTCAAGCCCATATGCACCACCCCTTTCTCAAGGAGTGGTCAACCGCCCGCCGCTGGGAACGACAGCGCCCGACATATTATACCATCGCACGCCGCCCTGTGTCAATTTGCCGCCATCGGGCGGCTTTTTTTATTTCTGTCCGAGCTGTTTGACAATCTGGTTTACACCCGTCGCCGCAAGGCCGGACACAATTCCGATTGCAATTGCCGTCAGCGGGTCGTTTGCGCCATACTCCGGCATAATCCGCATCGCTACAATTCCCAGCACCGCGCCAGAAATGCCGCAGATGATCGGCAGCCACTTGTTGTCAAGCGCCGTAGCCTTTACGATCTGTGCGATCAGATAGCAAATTACCGTGATTGCCGGAATCGCCGTAAATCCCAAACTTTCCATAAGTACGCTCCTTTCAAAGTCCAATTCTTGCAAGCAGGAATGCGATTACTGCCGCCAGCACTGCCCATACCGACTTGTCCACAATGCTTTCCCACCGTCTTGCGGGCTTGCTTGTAACCTCCGCGACGGTAGCGGTCAGGCTGTCCAGTTTCTCAATAATGGTGTTATACCGTTCTTCCTGTACCGCGCTGTCCTGCTCCAATGCGCGGATACGGTCAAAGAACTCCTTGTGCGTGTCGCTCGCCCTGTCCATCCGCTTTTCCAGCGCTTCCACGCGGGCAAGCGTGATGCACTCGTGCGGATTGTTTGTGCATTGGTTTTCCATAGGCAAGTGGGGCGCTATACCCCGTCCCCCCTCTCATTAAATGCTCTTGTGAATACGCGCCAGTGTGCAGGCCAGCTCTTCGCGCGTAACAAAATCCTGCGGCCGGAATTTCCCGTCTGCATCCCCTGCCATAATGCCGTACTCGTTACAATACTTAACATTTTCCTTTGCCCATTCAGAAATCTGATTTTCGTCCTTATACATCGTCTCACCCCCCTCTTTCGTCTGGTACTTCCAGACGTTGATCTCTGACGGCTCCGGCAGGATAACCATACCGTGTCCGGTTTTGCTGTCGAA
>NZ_JACOPL010000054.1:0-1740 GCF_014287995.1 Agathobaculum faecis | reverse complement strand
CAGCCAACGACCCAGATCAGTGAGGAACAGGCGAAGCAGATTGCTCTGGAACATGCTCAGATTAAGGAGAGCGATGCGGCATTCCTGTGGGCAAAGCTGGATTATGATGATGGCGTTCTGGTATACGATGTGGAATTTTACATTGCCGAAACGAATACGGAATATGATTACGAGATCGATGCAGCAACGGGAACGGTCCGAAGCTTCGACTATGATGCGGAAAATTATACGCCGTTCCAGCAAGGTGCGCAATCAGGGCAGCAGATAACGGAACAGGAAGCAAAGCAAATCGCACTGGCTAAGGTATCCGGTGCAACGGAAAGAGACATAAGGCTCCATCTGGACTATGATGATGGTTGGGTGCTGTATGAGGGAAAGATTATTTATCAGAACATAGAATATGATTTTTCGATCGACGCATACAGCGGTACGATTCTCGAATGGGAAGCAGAATCGGTTTTTGACTGATTTATTTTTAAGATATGATAACGAAGGGGAGGACAACAAAATGAAAAAGATGATTTGCACGGTGGCGCTGGCATCCCTGCTGTGCGGTTCCGCATTTGCGGCCAGCGGCTCCTATACGGTAGCGGCGGAGCTCAATCCGGATATTCGGGTTCAGATAGACGGGGTGGAGCGTACATTCTACAATGTGCAGGGGCAGGAGGTCCATCCGATCAGCTGCGGGGGTACGACGTATATCCCGCTGCGGTCGATTGGCGAACTGATGAATAAAAATGTTAACTGGGATGAAAGCAGCTATACGGCGACGATCGGTGGCACCCGTACGACCGGCAACGCAACCGGCACCCCAGACCGTAACGCAAAGGAAGCTGCTGTCAACCTGACAATGGAGCCGAACTATACGATTGTTATTGATGGGGTAGATCGCACATTTTATGATGTGAATGGCAAGGTGTGCGATCCTGCGGTCTACAATGGCTCCATCTATCTGCCGATCCGTGCGATTGGGGAGATCATGGGCAAATCGGTGTCCTGGAACGAAGCGGCCCAAACGGTTTCCCTGAACAGCAATGCATCCATTGGCGGCGAAGTAACGGATTTTGATACCTCGAACCCTGCAACAACGCCTCCGAGCGATCCGACTACACCCGTAAATCCCGCGACTCCGTCTACGCCCGCGGGTACAATCACACTGGAGCAGGCAAAGCAGGCAGCTTTGAAGCACGCGGGAAAGACTGCGGCGCAAGTTACCTTTGTAAAGGGTACGTTTGACTATGAGCATGGCCGCCCAGTATATGAAGTGGAATTCATCGAAGCAAACGGGACGGGATACATGGAATACGACTACGAGATTGACGCTTCTACCGGAGCGGTACGCAGCTATGATTTTGACGCAGAGAATTACCGTCCAGCCGGCAATCAGGGCAGCGCGTCCGTGGGTGTGACAGTGAGTGAAGCGCGCGCTAAAGAACTGGCGCTGGCAAAGGTGCCGGGGGCGTCGTCCGCTAACATTTATAAATTCAAGCTGGACTTTGATGATGGCCGTTGGGTATACGAAGGTGACATCTATTATAACACTATGGAGTATGAGTTTGAGATCGATGCAAATACCGGTGCTTTTGTGAGTTGGAGTGTAGAATCTATTTACGACTAAGGGAAGGGCAGGGAGGCCGATAGACGGCTTTCCCTGTCTTTTGTTTACGCAGGTGCTTGCAGAGGACAAGCTTCCTATCCATTCGACAATTTTTTCTGTTATCATGGAAATGCTCTTTCATT
>NZ_JACOPL010000053.1:0-1858 GCF_014287995.1 Agathobaculum faecis | reverse complement strand
TCAAACCAGTAGTCCACGAACGCGCGCAGAAAATTCCCCTCGCCAAACTGCAGAATCTTCTCCGGCGCTTCCTCCAGAATATATCCCTTGTATCCGCTCGCTTTTATTCTTTTGTAATTCAGTTCTTCCATCGCCAGGTCTCCTTTCCTATCCGTCCTGTTCTTATCGTAAAACACCGGCGGCGTTCTGTCAATTTCCGTATTCCCTCTGCCTGTATTTTTCACCCGCCGCAGCAAAGCTGCATACGTTGACATTGAACACGATTGCAAGAGGTGATTTTCATGACCATGTGCGCTACCGTGCTTTGTGTGCAGAGCGGTTCACTTTTGGTATGCGACCACTGCACCCGCCAGCAGGTCGTCGTACACACTGCCGGCACAAGCTGTTTTCGGGCGGGCGACCGCGCCTGCATCCGCTACAACGGCACCATGACAAACAGCATTCCTCCGCAGATTTCAGCGCAGCATATCTGCCGTATCTGCCATTGATAAAGCAAACACCGCTCCTGCACGGAGCGGTGTTTTTCTATTCTACCCATTCCGCCGGCGCCGCGTACAGCGTTTTATCCTCCCCGCGCAAAACGCGGTATCTTTCGCCGTCCGCAGCAACGGTCCCAACAAACGTACAGCCCGGCGGCGGCGCATCGGTCACCTGCGCCGCCCCATGACTGCACATCAAAAACCGTCTCATCAGGCTCCCTCCTTCTTCGGTAGGTTGCCCGCGCGGCGGCGCCTTATCCGCGCCCCTGTCCAGAGCGCTGTATGGCAAAGGTAACGGGGAACCGCCCGGCTCCTGTTCGATGCATCCGTTCCGTCCGGCTTCCCCGCAGCCGCCCTTTCCTCGCTTTTTATTCCCGCATCATTGCGGATACCGCCTCAATCCAGCCGCGCGCGGCCGCTTCCTTTGTCGGCTTGGGCAGGATCTCCGCGCTCAGCACGCCTTGATAGTCGCATTCCTGCAGCTTGCGCAGAATGCCCGCCATATCCGTGTGTCCCGCGCCGGGATACCAGCGGTTAGAGTCGGAAAAATGTACATACCGGATCTCCGGACTGCATGCCTCGATCGAGGCCATCATATCCGACTCCTCGATGTTCATATGGAACGTGTCGATCAGAATACCCGTGTTCGTCAGGGAATGGCTACGGATGAAATGCGAGATCTCCCCCATCGTACACAGGAAATTGTTTTCATACCGGTTGATCGGCTCAAAGACAATATCCACGCCCGCTTTTGCCGCCGCGTGATCCAGATACTCCATGGAAACCGCCAGACGGTCCAGCGCGGCCGGCAACTCTTCCGCCGTGGCTACGTTACCGCGCATGCAGCCGATGATTACGGTTGCATGCAACCGCCCTGCCAGTTCGAGGAAAGCTTCCAGCCGCTGCACAGCCGCCCGCCGGCGCGCCTCATCCGGATCCGTGATGGACAGGCCATGGTTGACGTAAGCGCGTCCCGTCCCGATCGCGGTCAGGCGCATGGAATTTTCCGCAAGCGCCTGCTCGAGCGTAGGCAGGTCGACATCGGCCGGATCCGCGATGTGCAGCTCAACACCGTCGTACCCCAGCTCGCGCGCTTTCGCAACCCCCTGCGCGAAATCCCCCTCGTAAACAAACGGCGCGCTTCCTATAATCTGATCGACCATTGTCATGGATGTGATAAACTTCATTTAAGACACCTCTTTTAGTATCCAGTTATGGCAAAGGCCGCCCATAAGGGCGGGCCTTTACCCGACGTAAGAAAGAAAAAAGAAGAAAAGAGAAAGGGTCAATCAATAAAGAGGCCGCGTCTGGGGAGCTCATGCACGCTCTTCCAGCCGTCGCTGAGGGGCTCGCGGAGGCAGGGCTCGATCTCCTCGTAA
>NZ_JACOPL010000052.1:0-1875 GCF_014287995.1 Agathobaculum faecis | reverse complement strand
ATCGTCATCCAGTGGCAGCTTATCCGGCTGTTCTTCGAGGTCGCGGAGCGGTACGTTATCCTCTGTGTCCTGACGTACTGCGCGCCGCTGGCCTTTGCGATGGGCGGGTCGAAAAGCACAGGCGATATCTTCTGCGGCTGGCTGCGGATGTTCGCCAGCATGTGCGTACTCATGGTGTTCAATCTGATGTTCGTCAAGCTGGTGCTGTCCGCGCTCTCCACAGACCCGAACGGCGCGGCGATCATCCCGTGGGCGATGCTCGTGGTTGGCATTGTCCGTATGGCGAAGAAGATGGACGGCGTTATCCTGCGCATCGGCCTGAACCCCGCTCTCACCGGGGACACGCTGGGTGCGCGCTTCCCCAGCGCGTTCACGGCCATGGCCCTGCGCAGCATCGCGTCCGTCGTGACACGCACGGCGGTGCAGAACACACCGTCCGCCGGACACCGCAATACCTCCGGCCCTCCGCCGCGGGAGGGCCCGCTCTGAGGCGGTATGGGGAAGGACGGTACAGGGCCGGTTTCCGGCAGCGGACGGGAAAGTGTCCGCCGCCAGACAGCGGCAGGGGAGACGGCTGCGACCCGCGGTGCGGGCTCGGGTGTGCGGGCAGCGCAGGAGCTGGAGGCCTTCCGCCGCCGGTACGGTGCGGACAATACGGAGAAGATGCGGCAGGTGCGCGGGACAGTCTCCATCAATGCGAATGACTTTGATGATGAAAGCCATATTAGTAGCCATGTGGAGAAAAACAGCAGCGCCGCCGAAACCATCTCCGAAGCGGGCGGCAGGGTGACGCCGCCGAAGCGCCCGCTTACGGCAGATTTTGGCCGCATGAGCCCGCCGCGAACAGACGGCAGATTGCCGCCGGTAACGCCGCCGCGCGCAGAGGGCGGAAAAGCCGACTGTATTCTCTGGCAGGATGCCCCAACTGGAAAGAGGACGGTCCCCGCTCCCGCTGCTGGGCCTGTGGACAGCGTACCGCGGGAACGCCGCGTGCATGGAGCTACATCCGTTACGGCAGCGTCGGCACGGGAAAACGATGTGCCGATGCCCAGACAGGGGCGGACGGCATCCGCCCCGTCCTCAATGGCTGTTGGCATAATACCCGCTGCGAACGCTGTTAATACGCCGCTGACAGACCGCCCCGTACAGGGAAGCGCTGCAGTCACAGTACAGGAGCAGACGCGGGCCACCGTACAGTTAGGGGATGCACTATCAGTACCGTCTGTCTCCCCTGGCGGCATGGCGCAGGCTCACCGCACAGACAAGGAGGTATCCGCTGCCCGCATTGCACCGGCGCGGGAAAGCGCGCCGCAGTTTGTCGTGCCTCGTCTCGGCAGTGCGGTTACACCAGAGCGGCAGGATATCCTCGTTGCCCAGCAGGTTGCGGCACGCAGAGCGACGCATGAGCAGGGCTTGCCGGCCGTGCAGCCGGCAAGCCAGAGGAAAGCGCCGGCAGGATCGGAAGCAGCGCCCCGTGGTGTATCTGCGGATTACAGCGGCTGCCCGCCGGTACGCCCAGCAAGGAGGGAAAGCAAACCGGGGCGTTGCAGCACTGCGGTCCATCCGGACGACACCCCGGGCATCCGCACGCCGGATATGGTAACGCCGCCGCCTGCCGTCCAGCCCCGTACCCTACGATGCAGCGCACAGCCGCTGAAAAGTAAAGCGGCGCCGGAAACACCAAAGAGAGGAGGAACCCACAATAGAAAACGTAAAGGGATGCTGATAAACTCCGTCCGGCTCGGCGTCCGCCAGCCCTTTGACGCGGACAGTGGGATCACGGATATCTGGACGGTAAACCCGTTCCTCAACCTGATCGCCCCGTTTACCCCCACCGGTATTTTTGTCACCGCCTCACTGGTCACGATGGCCTGC
>NZ_JACOPL010000051.1:0-1959 GCF_014287995.1 Agathobaculum faecis | reverse complement strand
TAAGAAAAGGAGGAGAACAGAACTATGAAAGCAATCGTATGTGTAAAGCAGGTTCCGGATACCTCCGGCAAGGTAGCGGTGAATCCGGACGGGACGCTGAACCGAGCGTCGATGGAAACGATCACGAATCCGGACGACCTGAACGCGGTAGAAGCGGCGCTGAAGCTGAAGGATGAGACGGGCTGCAAGGTAGTTGTAATCACGATGGGTCCCCCGCCGGCGGAAGGCATGCTGCGTGAGCTGCTGGCGCGCGGCGCGGACGAGGCGGTGCTGGTATCGGCCCGTGAGTTCGGCGGATCGGACACCTTCGCGACCTCGCAGATCCTCGCGGCGGCAGTGAAGAAGGTGGGCCTAGAGGACGACGATATCGTATTCTGCGGACGGCAGGCGATCGACGGCGATACGGCGCAGGTAGGCTCGCAGATCGCGGAGAAGCTGGGCGTACCCCAGATTTCGTACGCGGCGGACATCAAGAAGGAAGGCAACACGGTAACCGTCAAGCGCATGCTGGAGGACGGGTACATGACCATCCAGGCGAAGACGCCGTGCCTGCTGACGTGCATCAAGGAGCTGAACGCACCGCGCTATATGTCGCTGAGCGGGATCATGGACTGCTACGCCAAGCCGGTGGCGGTATATGATTACAACACCCTGAAGGATGATCCGCTGATCGATCCCACCACGATCGGTCTGAAGGGGTCGCCGACGAACATCTTCAAGTCGTTTACGCCGCCGCAGAAGGGCAAGGGCAAGATGCTTGAGGGCGCGGACAAGGCGACGTGCGAGACCCTCGCGGCGGAGCTTCTGAAGAAGCACATCATCTGAAGGAAAGGGGAATAATGAACAATGGCTGAATTTAACAACACCAATCTGGCCGATTTCAGCGGGGTTTGGGTATTCTGTGAGCAGCGCCAGGGCAAGCTGCAGCCGACGGTGCTTGAGCTGATGAGCGAGGGGCGCAAACTGGCGGACGACATGGGCGTAGAGCTGTGCGGCCTGCTGCTGGGCAAGGACGTAGACGGAATGGCCAAGGAGCTTGGCGCATACGGAGCGGACAAGGTATACATCGCGGATTCGCCGCTGCTGGAGACCTACACGACGGACGCATACGCGAAAGTAATCTGCGACACGGTAATGGAGAAGAAGCCGGAGATCATGCTGATCGCGGCGACGAACATCGGCCGAGACCTGGGTCCGCGCTGCGCTGCGCGTCTGCACACGGGCCTGACCGCAGACTGCACGCATCTGGACGTAGATGTGGAGAAGTACGCGGCGTTCCTGAAGGAAGCGTCGACGCTGCCGGAGGCGCAGATCGACGCGCTGGACCGCTCTGACCGCAACCTGAAGATGACGCGTCCCGCGTTCGGCGGACACCTGATGGCGACGATCATCTGCCCGCGTTTCCGTCCGCAGATGGCGACGGTTCGCCCGGGCGTGCTGAAGAAGAGCGAGTACGACGAAGCGAAGGCGAATGCGGTAGTGGTAGAGAAGCTGAGCATCAGCCTGAGCGAAGCGGACATCGAGACCAAGGTGCTTGAGGTCGTAAAGGAAGCCAAGGAGCTGGTAGACCTGACGGGTGCAGAGGTAGTGGTATCGGTAGGCCGCGGCATCTCGAAGGATGTAGAGACGGGCATCAAGCTGGCGGAAGAGCTGGCGTCGGAGTTTGGCGGCGTAGTAGGCGGCAGCCGTGCGGCGATCGACTCGGGCTGGCTGACGGCGGACCACCAGGTAGGCCAGACGGGCAAGACGGTACATCCGAAGCTGTACATTGCGCTGGGCATTTCGGGAGCGATCCAGCACAAGGCCGGCATGCAGGATTCCGAGTGCATTATCGCGGTGAACAAGGCTGATGGCGCGCCGATCTTTGACGTTGCCGACTACGGCATCTGCGGCGACCTGTTCAAGGTCGTTCCCATGATGATCGACGCTATCAAGGCTGCTAAAGCTGCTAAGTAAAAA
>NZ_JACOPL010000050.1:0-2114 GCF_014287995.1 Agathobaculum faecis | reverse complement strand
GCATAAACTCCTATTACAATAGATTTACGGTTCAAGGCACGGCAGCCAGCCGTGTCTTTTTCCGCGCCGTTGCCAAAGCTGTTAGAATGAGAGTGTCTTGGCCTGATGTTAAACTCCAAGGACCAATGCGTCCGTTGTAAAGTCCGTCAGCCAGCCTCTCCTTCGCAGCGTTCGATTTATGCAGGTTGAGCCGCCACATCGGTGCGCCCGTGTCATCAAATAGATTGGATCGGCAATGATGAAATGGCTGGACGCCAAAAGACAAATCTACGATGAGGAGCGTTGTGCATGAACAATGTAGCAGGGGTCGATGTTTCCAAAGGAAAGAGCATGGTAACTGTTCTCCGTCCCTTCGGGGAAGTGGTGGCAAAGCCGTTTTCTGTTGGTCACACCGGCAGTGAACTCAAGGAACTGGCAAACTACTTGAAAAGCCTGGACGGTGAGACGCGGGTGGTCATGGAGCACACTGGGCGCTACTATGAGCCGGTGGCCCGCTTTCTCCATGAGGAGGGCATCTTTGTTAGCGCAGTCAATCCTAAGCTCATTAAAGACTACGGGAACAACACCCTGCGCAAAGTGAAAACAGATAAGGCAGACGCCAGGAAGATTGCCCGCTATGGGCTTGACAACTGGGTAGAATTGCGCCAACATACTCCTATGGACACGATTCGGATGCAACTGAAAACGCTGAATCGGCAGCAGGGGCTGTACTCCAAAACCAAGACGATGATGAAAAACAACCTCATCGCCCTCTTGGACCAGACCTATCCCGATGTCAACGCCCTGTTTGACAGCCCTGTCCGTGAGGACGGCAGCCAGAAGTGGGTGGACTTTGCCACGACCTTTTGGCACGTGGACTGTGTGCGGGCTATGAGCCTCACTGCTTTTATGGAGCGCTACCGCAAGTGGTGCAAACGCCACGGCTACAACTTCAGCCAGAGCCGGGCCATTGAGATTCACATGGAGGCGCAAGACCTGATTGCCATGCTCCCCAAGGACGCCCTGACCAAAACCATGATCCGGCAGGCCATTGACGCGCTGAACGCCGTCTCCAAATCTCTGGAGCAACTCAAGGCTGAAATGCGCACTCTGGCTGCCCAACTCCCCGAATATCCAGTTGTCATGGCCATGCGCGGCGTAGGCAATTCTCTCGGCCCCCAGCTCATGGCAGAGATTGGTGATGTGACCCGGTTTGCACACAGAGGCTCCATTACGGCTTTTGCCGGTGTTGACCCTGGCGCTGACCAGTCTGGCACCCACGAGGCCAAAAGCAACCGGACATCCAAAAGCGGCCCGCCGGAGCTGCGCCGCGCCTTGTTCCTAGTCATGGACTGCCTTTTGAAAACCATGCCTCAGAATGATCCAGTGTACCGTTTCATGGACAAGAAACGAGCCGAGGGCAAGCCCTACCTGGTTTACATGACAGCCGGCACCAACAAGTTCCTGCGCATCTACTACGGCAGAATAAAAGAATATCTGGCATCTCTGGAGGGAAATTAAGGAAGCATCCTTCCTTGTCGGGGAACGATACTGCATTTACGCTAAAAACATCTTATGACAGAAAGAGAGCGATTAAGATGTTTTTAGACAATTTATCCACCTCCGTCCTCAGATTATGTGATACTCGCAAGCTCAGCTATGAAACTGCCTCGGAACGATGTGACCTCAGTTCCAGGTACTTTGGCGACATTGCCAGAGGCAAAACCGCCCCAACGATCTTGACATTGGAAAAACTCTGCGTTGGTTTTAATCTGACACCAAATGACCTGCTGATTCCCTCGGCAATTTGGAGGGAAATGTCTTTCCGCAAACCCATGCCAGTGACGCAGATCCGCTGCTTTCATTTCCTTCATGGCCTTACTGGCTTCTCAGTCTGCCCTCAATGTGGAAAGACTATGGAACGGGAATACCAGCCTTACTGTGACCGCTGTGGGCAATGCTTGGATTGGAAAGACTTCTCCAAAGCAACCATTCTGCTGCCTCAGAAATAACACTCCTTGATACATATCTTCCTATCTGGCCAGCGCATTTTACCATCTGGCCGCTTTGGGTATGCCCTTTTTCTTTTCATCATTTTCTCCATTCCCCCTATTGACTTTTTATTTGCAGACTTT
>NZ_JACOPL010000049.1:0-2302 GCF_014287995.1 Agathobaculum faecis | reverse complement strand
AAGGCCGCGGAAACTATTCAGTTATCCGCGGCCCGATTCATCACACTTGCCCTGCGCGCTTTCCACGCGGCGCAGGTTACGCCCAGATTTTCATACGGATGAGCTTACTTCTCTTCGTTGGGGTAGGGCTCGAGGAAGGCATGGAAGTGACGCATCGGCAGCTTGTGGCCCCAAACGATGCGCATGTTCGGGATGGACTCGCGATCCTCATACAGCGCCTTGACCGCCGCGATGACGTAATCCAGATGCTCTTGGGTCAGACGGCTGCGGTCGATCGCGAAGCGGACCACGTTCGCCAGCTCAGCCTGCTGCTCAGGGGTCTTGAGGTCGTATTCCATGGAGTAGTCGCCCAGTTCGGAAACACGGATGCCGTAGCGGCGGATCAACTCCAGCGAGAAGCCCTCGCCCGCGAAGGTATCGTGGCCGCGCTTGCCGTCGAAGAACTCATCCATGTTGATGTACACCGCGTGGCCGCCGGCCGGCAGCACGACGCCCTTGACGCCCGCCTTGTAAAAGCCCTCGGCCAAGTAGTTGCACTGTGCAACGCGCTCGTTCAGGTAGTTGAAGTCGCAGCTCTCGTACAGGCCGACCGCCAGCGCCATGATATCACGGCCCGACATGCCGCCGTACGAATCGTTGCCGTAGCAGGAGATCTGCTTGACCTTCAGCGTAACGCCGACATCGGTGATGATGTTGCCGTTCTCGTCAAAGTCGGAGAAGTTCTTCCAGAACAGGCCCTTGTCGCGGAACGCCAGCATGCCGCCCATGTTGGCGTGGCCGTCCTTCTTGGCAGACATGGTGAACGCGTCGCAGTACTGGAACATCTCGGTCGCGATCTCCGCGATGGACTTGTCGGCGTAGCCCTCTTCGTTCATCTTGATGAAGTAGCAGTTCTCCGCCCAGCGCGCTACGTCGAATACCAGCGGGATATTGTACTTATGCGCAACGCGGTTGATCTCCTTGATGTTCGCCATGGAAACCGCCTGGCCGCATACCGGATTGTTCGTGATGCAGCAGAATACCAGCGGCACGTTTTCCGGACCGACGCCTTGGATGAGCTGCTCGAGCTTCTCGATGTCCATATTGCCCTTGAAGGGGTTCTTCTCGTAGCGGCCGCCTTCGGGTACTTCGTACAGCAGCTCCTTGTTGTACAGGTTGCGCGGGATCGAGCCCATCTGCTTGATGTTGCCCTCGGTCGTGTCAAAGTGGCCGTTGGACGGGATGGTGAACTTCTTGCCCGGGTATCGGCGGGCCAGAATATTGCGGACAATCTCCATCAGCACGGACTCCGCCGCGCGGCCCTGCTGGATGATAAAGGCGTTCGGACGCTCCATTTGCTTGGCGCCGCCGTTGAACAGCCCGCCCTCGTACTCGCACAGGTATACCTCGTTCATCATCTTCTCTACGTCGCGGCAGTCCGTGCGCACCAGGTCGATGATCTTCTTCCAGTTCTTCTCGCCCCCGCGCTCAAAAATGTCGCGGAAGGTATCCAGGAGTACATAATACCCCGTGTTGCGGCCGTACGCCTCGTCGCCCAGAAACAGCGACGCCCACTGGTGGTTGGTCATCGCGGTGGTACCCGAGTCGGACAGCATATCGACCGTCAGCATAGCGGCCGGAAACGCGAACTCGTTCCAGTGCGTCGCGTTCAGCGCGCGCTCGCGCTGCTCGATCGTGACTTCGGGGATGTCACGAACAGCGAACGTATAGTGATGCGGTGCAGGTACATCCAGCGGATAGTGAGCCATTTTTTTGTCCATATTTATTACCTCCAATTGATCACGGCGCGGTATGCGCCTTTTGTTAGAGGATACCCCGGTCATCGTATGCCGGCCTGCGTCTCCGGCGTCGCGACTGGCGGACAGTACCTTACAAGGGGAACAGGGGGAAAACGCTTACAGGGCCGCGATGACTTCGATCTCTACCAGGGCGTCCTTCGGCAGGCGCGCCACCTCGACCGCCGAACGGGCTGGGTAACCGCCTTCACCAAAGAAGGTGGCGTATACCTCGTTCATGGCACCGAAGTTGTTCATGTCGCTCAGGAACACCGTGGTCTTAATCACGCGGTCCATCCCGACCCCCGCTTCCGCAAGTATCGCCTTGACGTTCGTCAGAGACTGTCTCGTCTGCTCTGCGATCCCTTCCGGAAAGCTTCCTGTCGACGGGTCGATCGGCAGCTGGCCCGATGTGATCACCAGCCCATCCACCGCTACCGCCTGTGCATACGGCCCGATCGCCGCCGGCGCCCGTTCCGTATTTATCTCCTTTTTCATCTTTCACCCTCCTCCTTCGTTTTTTCTGA
>NZ_JACOPL010000048.1:0-2843 GCF_014287995.1 Agathobaculum faecis | reverse complement strand
AACTGCTCGACTACTACAAAAAGGGCATGTTCCCGTTTGATAAACTGATCAAGTTCTATCCGTTCGAGCAGATCAACGAAGCGTTTGAGGAGTCCGGCTCCGGCAAGTGCATCAAGGCGATCCTCCGTATGGACGCCTGACCGCTTTCCTCCATTATACAACACATCAAAAAAACGGTGCGGAATATAGTTCCGCACCGTTTTTGCGTTTATTTTTCCAGCAGTCCCTGCCCGACCAGGAATTCGTGCGCCACCTCGTCGACCGGCCGCCCCTCCACGTCCACCTCATAGGTCAGGCCGCTCATCAGCTCGTCGGTAAAGAGGCCGTTGAGCAGGCTGAGCGTGTCCTCCAGATCCGGCGCCTGCTCTCGAAAGCGCTCAAACACATCGTTCCGCGCCAGAATCGTGCCGTAATAGTCTGGGAAGAAATGGCGGTCATCCTCCAGAATGGTCAGCCCCGCACGCTTGTTCAGCCCGTCGGTCGCGTAAACCACCATGACATCATACGCGCCCTGCTCGATCGCCTTGTATTTGAGCATAATATCGACATGCCGCACCTCCTTGAAATCCAGGTCGTAGAAATTCACGAACGGCCCGAACTTCATGCTGCCGGCATCGGTGAAAAAGTCCTGCTCCGCACCGAAGCGCAGCTCGCCCGCAACCGGCTGCAGGTCACTGATGGCGGCCACGCCGTACCGGTCCACCACGTCCTGCGTCACGCCGATGGCATAGGTGTTGTTGACGCCGATCTTGCCCATCAGCCGCACATCATATTTATCCTGCAGGCGCTCGTTTACAAAATCGTAGAGCGTCCGCCCCTCCGGTATATCCGCGGTATCCAGACCCATGATGGTCGTCAGGATGGTACCGTCCCAGTTGTACATTAGGTCGCAGCTGTGTCCGTCCCCAACCAGCTCGTCAAAATTGTTCTTGGAGGTCATCTGATCCTTGATCGTCACGGTCAGATCATACCGATCCTCGACCAATTGCTGAATCATGCTGTTGACGAGCTGCACCTCGGAAAATTCGCCCTGGTACAGCACCAGCCCGTCCGCGTCCTGCGGGATGAAATTCCACGCGCACAGCCCCAGCACGCAGACCGCCGCAGCCGCGGCCCCCAGCCGCCTGACCACCCGAAAGCGGTAAGCGGGCGCGGCCGCTGTGCGGCTGTTCATCCGGCGCTCCACAATGCCCATCAGGGTGTCGAGTACCAGCGCCATGAGCATAAGCACGCCCGTGCCGCCGAGGATCGCGTTCATATCATCTTGCCGGATGCCGGTGTTAATCACACCGCCTAGGCCGCCGCCCCCGACAAACGCAGCGAACACGGCCGTTCCCACTGCGTTGACCGCCGCGATGCGGATACCGGTGAAAATGATGGGGGCCGCCATGGGCATCTCCACATGAGCCAAGCGATACAGGCGCGTCATCCCCATCCCCTTTGCCGCTTCGACCAGGTAATCCGGAACCTGGTCCAGCCCCAAGCAGGTATTGCGCACAATGGGCAGCAGGGAATACAGCGCAAGCCCCGTGATGACGGTCGGCTTGCCCGCGCCCAGAAACACCATGATAATGCCGAGCAGGGCAAGCGCCGGCGTAGTCTGGATCAGGTCCACCACGCGCAGGATCACCCTGCGCGCAGCGGGATAAAAATAACATATTACACCCAGCGGCACGCCGGCCAGAATCGCGCACAGCAGAGAAGCGACGACAATGGAGATATGGTCGAGTATCATCACCGCGCTCATACGCCGCCGCCCCCTTTCCGCATGCCCTTGGGTACGACCATGCGCTGTAGCACGTCGATCAGGGAGCCGAGCAGGAATGCCAGCAGCGCGGCCGGTATGGCGCCCATCAGGATCAGGCCGTTGTCATTGGCGCTGATGCCGGTATAGATGAACTCGCCCAGCCCGCCTTGGCCGATCATTGCCGCCAGTACGGTCCAGCTTACGGTATAGATCGTGGACATGCGCAGGCCGCCGATGATGGTCGGCAGCGCCAACGGTATCTCGATCTTGTACAGCCGCTGCAGCGGCGTCATGCCGCAGCCACGGGCGGCCTCGATATACTGCGGGTCAACCGATACCAGACCCGCATAGGTGTTTTTGAGAATCGGGAACATTGCGTAGATCGACAGGGCAATCAGCACGGTCGCGGGCTGCATGCCCAGCCAGATAAAGAGCAGGCCGACGAACACAATGCCCGGCACCGTGTTGAATACGCTCAATACCGGCAGCACCACGCCGGACAGGCGGGGCCGGCGGGACAGCAGGATACCGAACGCAACGCCCAGCACAAAGCCGAAAAACACGGAAACCGCGGTGAAGCCCAAATGCGCCAGCAATGCGCGGGGAAGATCGTGGTAGGTCATATACTCACCCCCACAGCCGTTCCGCCATGGCCGACGCCATGCTGGTCTTGGTCACGATGCCAGCGACCGTTTTATCCGGCCGGAGTACGACCAGATACGGGCTGCCGCTTTCGATCAACTGGTCAAAGCAGGCCCGCGCGTTGTCCTCCGTCTGCACGACCGGCATGTTGCACCGGATCAGTGGAGCGATCGAATCCACCACATGTCCAGTCAGCCGAATATCCGTGATCGAAACCGTACCCAGGTATTTGCCTGCTTCGTCCACAACGAGCAGCGTATCCACGTTGCGGCGCTGCATCCGGCTGATACATTCGTTGACGCCGCGCCCCTGCTCGACCGTATAAACGCCTGTGCGCATAAACTCCTATTACAATAGATTTACGGTTCAAGGCACGGCAGCCAGCCGTGTCTTTTTCCGCGCCGTTGCCAAAGCTGTTAGAATGAGAGTGTCTTGGCCTGATGTTAAACTCCAA
>NZ_JACOPL010000047.1:0-2844 GCF_014287995.1 Agathobaculum faecis | reverse complement strand
AGCGCCGTCAGCATGTTCACGGCGTCCTTGGCCTGGATATCGGCCTCGTCCGTGAACGCCGCACCGGCAAACATGGTGAACGCGCATGCGAACGCCAGTACCAGTGCGAGAACCTTTTTCTGATGGCGGATTATATAACAAAAAACCCTTCTGTTATTTGATTTTCCGTATAAAATAACTAAATGGACAAACTTTTTTACAAGCCTCTATTTTTTATCCGCAAAAGCCACCTATGCGGGTTGCGCCTGTTTGGCACAAATGAGCCCTCCAAAAGTAAGAAAAGAAATTTGTCTATAACATACAAAACGGCCTCCCTTTTATGGGAGGCCGCACCGAACTCTCTCTATGCTTTTCTGCTGAGGCGCTGCTGCATATATGCATGCGCATTATTTTCCAGCGTATCATCCAACGGGGATAGCGGCTGAACAACATCGTATTTCCGTTGTATCGCCTTCTGCAGGATAAAATCACACAGCTCCGGATTTTTGGGAAGCAGCGAACCATGCGAATAGGTGGCGAACACATTTTTATAACGCGCCCCTTCGGTTTGATCCTCGCCGTTGTTGCCGTAACCGCTCAGCACCATGCCCAGCGGCGCGACATCTTCGCCCAGATAGGTTTTACCCGAATGGTTTTCGAACCCTACCACGATCGTCCCGCTGCTTTCCGGCGTTGTGCGGAACATATAATTGCCGATCATACGCTCTTTGGCGCCTATGGTATGGATATTGATTGCTCCGATAAAATCCATCTGACTGCCGTCCCAGGTTTTATAATACTGACCCAGCATCTGATAGCCTCCGCAGATCGCCAAAAACACCTTCTCATCCTCGACCGCCGCACGGATGTCCCGCGCCTTGCCGCCCGCCAGATCACGCAGAAGGACCTCCTGCTCGAAATCCTGACCGCCGCCGATAAAAAAAATATCGTATGCCTCGATATCCAGAGGCTGCCCGATCGAGCATTCCTCTATATGAGCCGCCATACCGCGTGCTTCCAAGCGCCTTTTCATCGTTATGATATTGCCACGGTCGCCGTAAAGATTGAGGATATCCGGATATAAATGACAGATATTCAGTTCCATTTCCCGTCTCCTCCATTATTCATAAAATGCCTTGATATCCGTATGCCGGCTGATCTCATTGCGCAGGTCGAACATCGCCGTATAGGTCGGCATCAGAAAGGCTGGCGTTTCATCCGCGCCCACGCGATCCAGCAGGGTCTCATACTCCCGCACGACCTCCAGTCTGTCTGTCCGGAAGCCGGCATATTTTAAGCGGAGCGCCATATCGTCTGCACGGACGCCGGAAACCAGGATCTGGGTGAACCGTTCCTGCTGTTCCGCCAGCGCCTCAAAATCAACGTCCCAAATCCAGCTGATATCCGTTCCGTCCGCAAAGCGGTCATTCAGAAGAAACGCCAGTTTATAGCTGCCTTCGTCATGCGCGATCAGGTTGATGACCTGATTAAAGCCCGCCGGATTTTTTACCAACATCATCCGTGCCTGTGCTTTGCCGAGTGTAAACTGCTCTGCGCGGCCAAAGCCGCATTCAAATTGCCCCAATGCGCTGACGGCCGTCTCATCGTCAATACCGGCGACATGGGCGGCCGCGGCCGCGGCCGCGGCATTGTAAATATTGTAGCCGCCCGGCAGATTCACATGTACGTCGTACTCCCGTCCGCAGATATCCAGCACGATATCAGAGGCATCCGCACCAGCCGTCAATATCTGGGTGACCGCTATGGACGGCGTTTTTCTGCCATATCCGCAGTTCGGGCAATGGAACCCCCCCAGATGGCCGTATGTCACATAATCATACTGATACTCGGTTTTGCAGTGAATGCAGTAGGGGGCGTCTGACAGCTCGTGCGCCGCATGCGTATAAATCGGCACATTGACGCCAAACCAAACCACCCTGTTAGGGATCTTTTCAGCCAGCGAGGCGGTAAGCGAACAATCCGCGTTCAAGCACAGCACAGCGTCCGGAATATGCGTGATGCCTTCCCGAATAGCGTTGAGCGTATGGGTGATCTCGCCGTACCGATCCAGTTGATCCCGAAATATGTTATTGACTACCAGGCATTCTACCGGCAGGAATTCGCTTGCTTTCCGGAACGCGGCCTCGTCGCATTCAATCAGCGCATGGGTATACCGACATTTTCCGGAAAGGGAACAATACTGAGCAAATACCGCAATAATGCCGGTCAACAGATTTGCGCCGGATTTATTGGAAAAATATCGAAATCCTGCATCCGAAAACGCCTGTTCAATCATGCGGGAGGTCGTGGTTTTGCCGTTTGTGCCGGTCACAACGGTTACTTTGACACTCTGCGATAGCTCTCCCAAAATATTTTTATCAATCTTTAATGCAAGCTTACCGGGCAGGTTGGTCCCGCCGCGTCCCATTTTGCGCAGCAGCGCACCGGATACTTTGCATATTATAACGGCTATCCTGGTTTTGAGCTTCATAAGCTGCCCTTTCTGTTTGTAAAATGATATATAAAAGTATACCGCATTTTGTATCCTTGTACAAGCAGGGGAAAACAGAAATAGTGTTTCTGCACAAAATAATTGCAAAATTTTTTCTGAATCGTGGAAGCCGAATTTGGCTGTTTGTTTTGTTTATTATTGATTATCCAAAATTTCCCTAACACGGAAAAGTTTTTTATTAAGACAGTTTTGACTGCATTTTGGTAATTTCCTCTATATTATGTGCAGTATCGCGCCATCAGAAAAAGGTTCTCGCACTGGTGCTGGCGTTCGCATGCGCGTTCACCATGTTTGCCGGTGCGGCGTTCACGGATGAGGCCGATATAAAGGCCAAGGATGCCGTGAACATGCTG
>NZ_JACOPL010000046.1:0-2979 GCF_014287995.1 Agathobaculum faecis | reverse complement strand
TTTATTTACAGCGTAACGCCGTTTTTAAAGATGGCGATTTCACGGTAGCCCAGCAGCTCAGTTTTGGAGGGTCTGCCGCCCGCGATGTCCAGCACCAGCGCGTACAACCGCTTCGCCGCCTCCGCGATCGGCTCGCCGTCCGCTACCGGACCCGCGTCAAAGTCGATCCATCCCGGCTTGCGCGCCGCAAGGCCGCTGTTGCTCGCGATCTTTACCGTCGGCGCCGGCGCGCCGAACGGCGTCCCGCGTCCCGTCGTGAACAGCACAATATGCGCGCCCGCCGCGGTCAGCGCTGTCGCTGATACCAGATCGTTCCCAGGCCCGTACAGCAGGCTCAGGCCGTGCGCCGTTACCTGCTCCCCGTACCCGATCACATCCGCCACCGGCGCCGTGCCGCCCTTCTGCACGCACCCGCACGACTTGTCCTCCAGCGTCGTGATGCCGCCTTTCTTGTTCCCCGGCGACGGGTTCTCGTACACCGTCTCGTTGTGGCTGATAAAGTAATCCTTAAAGCTGTTGAGCATGGCGGCCGCCTTCCCGAACACCTGCTCGTTGACGCACCGGCTCAGCAGCATCCCCTCCGCGCCGAACATCTCCGGCACCTCGGTCAGCACTGTCGAGCCGCCACGCGCGATCACCATGTCGCTGAACGCTCCTACCGTCGGGTTCGCCGTCACGCCGGACAGGCCATCCGACCCGCCGCACTTCAGACCGATCACCAGCTCGCTCACCGGCACCGCCTCACGCCGGTACCGTCCCGCATATGACGCGCACTGTTCCAGCAGCGTGCGTCCCGCAGCGAACTCGTCCTCCACGTCCTGGCAGGTGAGGAACTTGACGCGCTCCGCGTCGTACTCCCCCAGCTCCTCTACGAACTGGTCGTGCTGCAGGTTCTCGCACCCTAGGCTCAGCACCAGCACTGCACCCGCGTTCGGATGCCGCGCCAGCGCCGCCAGCAGCTTCCTCGTCTGCGCGTGGTCATCGCCCGTCTGGCTGCACCCGTATGGATGCGGAAACGTGTACAGCCCGTCTATGCTTCCGCTCACCAAGTCCTGGTTGTCCGACACCAGCTTTTTCGCCACGTCGTTGACGCAGCCCACCGTCGGGATGATCCAGATTTCATTCCGCACCGCCGCACGGCCGTCCTCCCTCCGGTAGCCCTGGAATGTCTCCGCCTCCGCCGCCTCTATCTCGGGTACCGACGGCTCATAGGCGTACTCCTCCTCGCCGGACAGGTTGGTCCGCATGTTGTGCGTATGCACCCAACTGCCCGCCTCCACCGGCTCCGTCGCATGGCCGATCGGGAAGCCGTATTTCACCACCGCTTCCCCTGCCGCGATCGGTACGAGCGCGATCTTATGCCCCTGCGGGATATCCTCCCGCGCGGTCACCACCGCGTCTCCCGCTTTCAGCGTTTCTCCCTTCGCCGCAGCATGCAGCGCCACCGCCACGTTGTCCCGCTCTGTGATCCGTATCAGCTTTGTCATCTTATCCTCCCTCTCACAGGCAGGAGGCGAACGCGGCCTCCGCGCCCTCCGCGCGGATCTTCGTAAGCCCCGCCAGCACCGCGGCTTCCAGCCCCGCGATCTCCGTCAGGTCCTGATCCCACATCTGCCGGTTGGTCAGCACCGCGTGTACCAGGTCTGCCGCGCTGTCGTCCTTATGCGCCCAGTAAAATTCCAGCGCCCAACGGTCGTCCGAGCAGATATAGGTGTTGCCCTTCGCGCGCCTGCACACCAGACCCGCTTCGGTCAGCTCCTGCACATCGCTCGTATAGAACGCGATATACGCCGCAAGGCTCATACTCAGGCATTCCGGCAGCCTGCCTGTCTTTTCCACATATTCCAGCAGGCTCGGCAGGTTGCGCGCTTTCCATTTGGAGGTCGAATTGAGCGAAATGCTCATCAGCTCATGGTCCACGAACGGGTTGTTGAACCGGTCCTGCACCGCCGCCGCGAACTCCTCCAGGTCCTTTTTATCCAGCGGCAGGGTCGGGATGACCTCCTCGTACAGCATCTTGTTCATAAAGCCGCGGATGCTGTCGTTGTGCATGCAGTCCCGCACGATATCCAAGCCCGCCAGGTACGCACCCAGCACAAAGCCCGTATGCGCGCCGTTCAGGATGCGCACCTTGCGCTTTTTGTACGGCGTCACATCCGGCACCACGATACAGTTCAGCCCCGCCGCCTTGAACGGCAGCTGCTCCTCCAGCCACGACGGTCCCTCGATGTTCCACACGCCGAACACCTCGCCCACGTCGATCAGCTCGTCATGGTACCCGTTTTCCTCCTCCATGCGCGCCGCTTCCGCCGCGTCCTTGATGCGCCCCGGCACGATCCGGTCCACCAGCGTCGAGCAGAACGTGCAGCTCCCGCACCAGGCTCTGAACGCCTCCTCCAGACCCCACTGGCCGATGTACTGCTCCACGCACTTCTGCAGCTCTTTGCCGTTGTTGTCGATCAGCTCGCAGGAGAGGATGACCACCGGCTTTTTCCCTGCCTGCCAGCGCCGGTACAACACCTGCGTCAGCTTCGCCGGAAACGACGCCGGCGGGCAGTCCTCCTTCCGGCAGGCAGGGTCGTACACAATCCCCGCCTCGGTTGTGTTGGACACGATGTATTCCAGATCGTCCGACTCCGCGACCTGCATCATCGCGTCGTAGCCCGCCTTTTCATATGGGTTCAGGCACCGCGACACCGACGAGATCACCCGCTTCCGGTCCACCTTTTCCCCGTTCTCCCGACCGCGCAGGTACAGCGTGTACAGCCCCTCCTGCCGGTTGATCTGCTCCGCCAGCCCCTGCGCGATCGGCTGCACCAGCACCGCCTTGCCGTTCCAGCCCACGCGCTCGTTCGATACATCAAACCAGTAGTCCACGAACGCGCGCAGAAAATTCCCCTCGCCAAACTGCAGAATCTTCTCCGGCGCTTCCTCCAGAATATATCCCTTGTATCCGCTCGCTTTTATTCTTTTGTAATT
>NZ_JACOPL010000045.1:0-3000 GCF_014287995.1 Agathobaculum faecis | reverse complement strand
TTTTCGGCCATCCTCTCTTCGGCCGCTACCGCCGGAATAGAAACCATGGGCGGCATTGACGTGCCGCAGGGCAGCGCGTCCAGACTGCGGAACGCGCTGAATACAGCGCTTGAGGAAGGCTCCGAGGAAGTCCTGCAGGACCTGGCACAGTCGATTGTTGAGAAAGGGACGTACAATCCGGACAAGGCATGGGCGGGAGAAAACGGCGTGTTTGACCTGGGGCGCGCGCTCCAGAATTTCGGCGCGGGCGCTATCCTTGGCGGCGGCTTTGGCGCGGCGAGAACGCCGGTGCGCCCGCAAATACAAGGCGCACAAGCCGCGATCCGGCCGAACATCCAGCAGGCATCCGTGGATGCAAGCGCGGCTCCGGTAAGGGCGGGTAAGGCGACAACGATACAAAGCCCGTACACGGGGAAAATGCCGCAGAACGCCGGCACGGAAGCGCAGACGCGCCCACTGCAGATCGGTAAAGCCGACGTGGAGGGCGCACAGCAGGCGATCTTTGCCAGCCAGCAGGGCGGCACGTTTGCACGGACGATGAAAAGCGTTTTGCAGAACATATTCCAGCAGAACGGCGGCACTCGGACGGTAACGGTGCAGGGAGTGACGTTTGATGGACAGCCGTATGATGTAGCTTTGGGAAACAAGGTCGCGGCAAAAGTCGCCTCTGATCCTAATATGACCGCTGAAAAACTGGCGGCATTTAACGATATTGATAATATCGTTTCAACTGCGGAGTATGTGGGAAGCGGAAACTATAATAAGAACAAGACTAAGGCAGAAAGTGTTAAACGTTACGATTACTTTGAAAAAACGCTTGTAATAGATGGGAAACCTTATGTAGCGACATTTGATGTTGAAGTATATACGGACAGGAATAATTTTCGAACATACCGTGTGATAGACGAAATGAGCCTGACACCATCGACGGAAGCAGCCGGTCCACAACCGACGTCCCCCGATGGAGCAAGCTCATTTACTAATAATAGTATATCCCAAACAAACGGAAATAGCAATACCCCCGCTGCACAAAATGACCCTATCCGTCCCATCATCCAACCCGCGCAGGGCGTATCACCTGATTCGTCGGTGGGGGCGGCTGCGGCAAACTTTGACCCATATACCCGCATGGCGAACGAATACGGGACGATAGCGCAGGGCGAAGCGCCGCGGGCGCGCGAGGTCGATGTCCCCCAATCGACGGACGGGAGCGACCGAGTGCGCCGGTTCGCGCGCACGGCGATGGAGGCGCAGGCTACGCCGGAGCAGATGATACCGGAGTTTGAAAAGAACGTGGCAAACGGCCTGTTCTCCTACAATCCGCGCAGCGATAAGAGCAGCCTGGACGCTGCGGCGCGCACCATCGCCCAAAAAGGCTACGACGGTGCGCTGGCGCAATGGGAGGATGTAACGAGCGGACGGCGCACGGCGGGAAAGGACGACATTGTTCTGGCGCAGGTGCTGTATTCCGAAGCGGCGGCGGCAGGCGATACGCGGCTTGCCATGCAGCTTGCCGCAGAGATCGCGGCGGAGGGAACGAGGGCAGGACAGAGCGTGCAGGCGCTCCGCCTGCTCAAGCGCACCACAAGCGAGGGGAAGCTGTACTACATCCAAAAAGCGGTCAACAACATTCAGGAGGGGCTGAACCAGAAACGGGGCGGCAAAGCGCCGCAGATCACCATTGACGAAGCGCTTGCACAAGGGCTTCTGGATGCGAAAACAGACGCAGATGCAAACGCGGCGATGGATGCGATATACAACGACGTTGCCGCACAGATACCGGCGACCCTTGGGGACCGGCTGAACGCATGGCGGTATTTTGCGATGCTGGGCAACCCGCGCACACACATCCGAAACGTAGTCGGGAACATTGTCTATCAAATCCCGACCCGTGCCAGCAACAAGGTCAGCGCAACGCTCCAAAAGGCTTTTGTAAAGGACCCGAACCAGCGCACGCGCTCCCTGACGCGGAACAGCGCGGCAAAGGAATTTGCGAAAGCGGACTATGCGGAAATGAAAGGCGTGATCTCGGGGGACGCTTATACCTCCGAAATGTCCGAGGTGCAGCGCAGGCAAAGATATTCCCCAAGCCCCTGCAGGCGGTAATGGACACGGCAAACAAAGCGCTGGACGTGGAGGATCAGATTTTCAAGCGCATGACCTACATCAACAGCATGGCCGATTTTCTGACCGCGCGCGGCATCGACCCGAGCAGGGGGAATGTGCCGGCCGATATTTTGGAGCAGGCGCGGACGCACGCAATACAGGACGCGAAGCGGGCGACCTTTCAGGACGCTTCCGCGCTGGCCGACGCGATTGCGCGCATCGAAAACAAAAACAAGGCGACCAAGCTGGCGATCGGCGGCCTGCTCCCGTTCAAGCGCACGCCGATCAATATTGCAAAGCGCGGCTTCGAGCTTTCTCCGGCAGGGCTGATAAAGGGACTGACCTATGACCTTGGGCAGGTGAGAAAGGGGACCATGACCGCGACGGATGCGATCGACCATATTTCGCAGGGGCTGACGGGTACGTCGCTGGCGCTGGTGGGGTACTTCCTTGCGTCCAACGGCCTGCTTTCCGCGAGCAGTCCGGAGAACGATAAGGAGCGCAATTTTGAGGCGGCGCAGGGCTCGCAGGAATATGCGCTGAATATCGGGCCGTATTCCTATACGATCGACTGGGCGGCCCCCGCGGCGCTCCCGATGTTTGTCGGCGCGGAATTTTACAATGCACTGACACAGAAGTACGACGACGGGGAGCAGGTGTTCAAGCAGGCGACCGATGCGCTTTCCCGCCTGTTCGAGCCGATGATCAACATGACGATGCTTTCCGGCATCAGCAGCACGATCGAAAGCGCAACCTACAGCCAGACAAACCCGCTCTTTGCGATTGCCGGAAACATAGCGCAGAACTATGCGGGGCAGGTCGTCCCGACGCTGTCCGGCCAGATCGCGCGCACGATAGACGACACGCGGCGCACGACCTATGCGGATAAAGACA
>NZ_JACOPL010000044.1:0-3171 GCF_014287995.1 Agathobaculum faecis | reverse complement strand
GCGGCCCGTTTCGCCAGGGCCAGCACCGACAAGGCGCTTACGTTCCCTGATGTGCCTGCGGACGCATGGTATCGCGGGGCTGTGCAGACGGCGGTAAGCTACGGCTGGATTAACGGCTATGAGGACGGCACCTTCCGTCCTGAGCAGCCCATTGGCCGTGCCGAAACTGCGGCTATCATCAACCGCATGTTGGCCCGCATTGCAGACCGCAGCGCGGTGGACAACGGCGCGGGTACTCGCTTCCCTGATGTGCCTGCAAGCCACTGGGCGTTCTACGACGTGGTGGAGGCTTCCACGGAACACGATTACACCAGAGACTCCAACACGGCCGAGGAAAGCTGGAGTAAGTAAAATCAATTCTATCCGATTTCCTTAGAAACCGGCTTCAAGGTGCATGCCCCAGCCGGAAAGGAATAGGCAGAAAATCATGGTACACAAGGAATGTCACGAAGAAATCCACAGCCTGATTACTGCTTTTGAGCAGAGTTGCCAATAAAGGAGCCTTTTGTAAGACTTGAGCCGTATGAGGGGGACTCTCGCGTACGGTTCTTAGGGGAGGGATGGACAGCAATGCTCATCCCTTACCCGACCTGTTACTATTCCCTATTCGGGGCGTTTTGCTCCTCATACTATTGATCGCAAAGGTTATTATGGCGCTATGCAAAAGCAATATCTGCTCTTTAATTTGCTGTGATAACAAAGAGAAAATGAAAAAAACTGCCCTGTATACGAGGCTTTGTATGCAGGGCAGTTTTTTCATTACATCCATTCTATGAACACATGGCTTGGTGGTTTTGAAAAGTTATACTTTTTTAAAGGCAACTTCATCTGTATCTGATATTTTTTAATCGGCTGATTTTGAAACAAAAAGAGATAAAGATTTGAGAAAATCGGTATAAATACAGTATCTATCCGTAAAACAAGAAAAGAAAAATAAGAAAAATTACAACGAAATTACAACAAATGAAAGAGCTTGATGTAACAACTTATGCAAAGAAATATAGAGTTATGGAAAAATGACACTTGAAAAAGAGTGTCTTTTTCTATGCAGTATAACAGCAGACTATTTCATTTCTGCTTGATTACTCTAAAACTTATTAGTCTATGAATATTTGATTAACTGATTTTTTTATTTCCATTGACAAAAGTATGAAATTATACTATACTGCACGAGTATGATTTCATACTAGGAGGATAACAATGGAATTCAAACAAAATCAAGTACTACAAGAGTTTGACCGTATCAGTAATTTAATTAACGAATTTTATCATGAAATAGCTTTAAAACAAGGTTTGTCTGATAGTGCGTATGAAATCTTGCAAGCTATTCTTGTTTTAGGAGAGGGGTGTACGCAAACCGAGATTTATAAATATTGCTATTTGAATAAGCAAACAGTCAATTCGTCGGTAAACAAACTTAGAGAAAATGGTTTGATTGATTTCACCAAAGGAACTGGACGAGAAATTTATATTCATTTTACAAAGACTGGAAAAGAACTTGTAAATGAAAAAATTTTACCTATTGAACAAGCTGAAAACGATGTTTTTGGAGAAATGACAAAAGAAGAACAAAAAGAAATCGTCCGTCTAATGAATAAATATCTTGATAATTTTAAGGCTAAAGTTGACAATATTATAAATGAATAAAGGAGAAAAAGTATGGTTCACAAAATAATAAGTACAATAGGGCTTGGAATATTGGGTATTGACCCGATTACTGCTGTTTATATGATAAGTATGGGGCTTCGGAAGGACAGTAAATCAAAAATATCTTTATTTTGGTTTTCATTTATGGGATTTTCTATTTTGATAGGAGCAGTTTTAGCTACAATATTTGGTGTATCAGCCGTGGAGATATTACGAAGCTTTACACCAGAAGCAGACAGTCCATTATGGGCAGTATTACAATTTGTATTATCTTTGATTGTTGTTATATTCGTCATTAAAAAAATATTTTATAAAACGAAAAAAGAGGACGAAAATAGAAAAATAGTAGAAGGTTCTTCGTTTAAGTATTTGTTTACTGGATTTGTTTTTTCCATAACTTGTTTCACAGACCCAACCTACTATGCTGTGATTTTACTTGGCGGAGAGTCGAATAATTTTCTATCAGCAATTTTATTACTTACGATTTGGTTTTTGGTAAGTCAGTTTATGGCTGTTATCGTATATATAGCAAATCAGATGAATTTATTAAAGAAACTCGTGAAATGGGTGGATAGATTAAAGGAAAAGGGGCTTAAGACAGTCGTTCATGTATGTTATATAATTTTGCTTGTAGTTTCATTTGGTCTTTTGCTTGATTCAGGATATTATTTGGTAGCAGGTAAATATCTATTTTAATCCGATAATCCTCAGTTTGTGCGGAAGATAAGTGCAAAATCTCAACAACCGACGGAGCGATCCGCCCACGGTGGCGGTCGTAAGACAATACGCCACGCCAACTTTGCTGGCGAGGGGGCGGTTCACTTCGGCGGTTGGGCGAGCGTAGCGAGCCGTTCAAAGCCCCCGTTATCTAACAGGGGGGTACTATTACAAAAAACAAAAGACAAAGCACATACAAAGTCCCGATATGAAACGATGTACGAAGTTATAAGGACTTACTGTACTTCACACCCTGTCTTTTCTACCCGACAGGTAAAAATCAGCATATCGGAAGCAAAAAATACAAGGTGTATGCTCCTATGGGCGTATGCCTTTTTTGTTTCAAAATAATATTTTTCTAAAATATGTACTTTTTTAATGAAGTTTTAATGAAAGCACGATATACTACAGATGTACTAAAGGAAAGGGGTTCTGGGACATGAAAAAAGGATTAATGATCTCAATGATGGCGTTTGGCGCGGCTGCAATGCTGGCGGGATGTACGCCAACTATAGCTTCGAGTGCAGGGAATGCTGGCTATCCGCAGCAGGGGGCGCCGTCGCAAACGGGATCGCTGCTGCAAAGCGGGCAGGTTCCGGTAAGTGACATGCCATCAGTAGAGCAGGCTGCCGTGGCAGAGAATCAGGCAGCGACGAACCAGAATTCCGGAAACACAGGCAGTGGCCAACAGCCAACGACCCAGATCAGTGAGGAACAGGCGAAGCAGATTGCTCTGGAACATGCTCAGATTAAGGAGAGCGATGCGGCATTCCTGTGGGCAAAGCTGGATTATGATGATGGCGTTCT
>NZ_JACOPL010000043.1:0-3193 GCF_014287995.1 Agathobaculum faecis | reverse complement strand
CCTTCCTCAAGCGCTGTATTCAGCGCGTTCCGCAGTCTGGACGCGCTGCCCTGCGGCACGTCAATGCCGCCCATGGTTTCTATTCCGGCGGTAGCGGCCGAAGAGAGGATGGCCGAAAACGCGGCCTCCGCGTCCGATGCGCCGGCCGCTTTCGCCCTCTCGTAGTCCGTCCCCACCGTGGACGCAAAGCTGCTCATGTATCCCGCGTTCTTCGTAAGCTGCCGCGTAATGTTGGAAACAATGTCGTCCGCAGCTCCGGCCAACGTGCTGCCTCCCTGCGCCGCCGCGCTTGTGCCGCCCGACATTACCGCGATGACCGCCTGCGGGATCATCCCGAGCGCGCTCTGGTACAGGTCGCCTATCGCGCCTCCGATTTTCCCGCCGCGCTCGTAGTTGTACCGGCGCACCTTTTCCTGAATATCCTCGTTCGTCCGCTTTGCCGCATCAATCTTGTCCTGCACAAATTGCGGCGTGATTACATCCGGAAGCAGGAAATCAAGCGTAGAGTAAAATCCCCTGTTGATTCCCGCAATGCCCGCCATGGTGTTATGTCCTAATACCGAAAGCGGGGTTTGCGCGTTATAGCTCTGCTGCGTCCGCACCTCCTCCGCGACCGGAGCGGAGAGGTTCACGCCGGCGTTATTATAGGTTTCGCCAGTTCCAGGCAGATAGGCAAGGTTGTATTTTTGACGGATTGCGTTGTTCGCTTCAAAAAGCGCCCGCTTCTGTGCATCGTCCGCGAAATGCCATGCGACGCTGTTTGCGGTAAGCTGGTCCAAATCTGCCTGCCGCTGTGCCCTCGTCGTCCCCCGAACCGCGGGCAGCGGGGAAACCGCTCCGCCTCCCCCGCTGAACCCTCCGCCCGTTCTGCCCGTGCCGCTCCCCCTCAGTTTCAATGTACAATAAAAAGCCCCACCTTGACACTGGCGGGGCTTATGGTATAATATCTATAAAAGGGGCGTTGCCGACGAGCGGTTGACCCTGAATGAAGAAGTTATGAAATAACCGCTACATTTTGGTCGATGGGGCGGTTATTTCGCGTTTATGGTCAAAATATGTAGCAATAAGATTGCACATATCAAAACTCGGAAGAGTTTTATGCCCATAAGCACCACCTCCCTTTTACAGGAGAGTGGCCAACCGCCCGCCGCTGGGAACGACAGCGCCCGACATATTATACCATCGCACGCCGCGCTGTGTCAATTTGCCGCCATCGGGCGGCTTTTTTATTTCTGTCCGAGCTGTTTGACAATCTGGTTTACACCCGTCGCCGCAAGGCCGGACACAATGCCGATTGCAATTGCCGTCAGCGGGTCGTTTGCGCCATACTCCGGCATAATCCGCATCGCTGCAATTCCCAGCACCGCGCCGGAAATGCCGCAGATGATCGGCAGCCACTTGTTGTCAAGCGCCGTAGCCTTTACGGTCTGTGCGATCAGATAGCAAATTACCATGATTGCCGGAATCGCCGTAAATCCCAAACTTTCCATAAGTACGCTCCTTTCAAAGTCCAATTCTTGCAAGCAGGAATGCGATTACTGCCGCCAGAACTGCCCATACCGACTTGTCCACAATGCTTTCCCACCGTCTTGCGGGCTTGCTTGTAACCTCCGCGACGGTAGCGGTCAGGCTGTCCAGTTTCTCAATAATGGTGTTATACCGTTCCTCCTGTACCGCGCTGTCCTGCTCCAATGCGCGGATACGGTCAAAGAACTCCTTGTGCGTGTCGCCCGCCCTGTCCATCCGCTTTTCCAACGCTTCCACGCGGGCAAGCGTGATGCACTCGTGCGGATTGTTTGTTCATTGGTTTTCCATAGGCAAGTGGGGCGGTTTGACCCGCCCCGTCACCTCCTTCCTGATCAGCCCTGCAGGAACCCGTTTTCAATCAGCAGGTTCTTGTACATCATACTTTCCTTTTCAGCTTTCGCCTGTGTTTTTATATTGTCACGCCATTTCAAATACTGTCATAGCTCCACCCCGTCATAGCCGCGATAAAATCCACGTCCGCGCGGAGTTGCTCTTCCTGCGTCGGTTCCGGCTCCGGTTCAGGAGGTCGGGCGGTCGGCGTAATATCCACCAGCACGCCGTCCTCAATCGCCAACTCGCAGTACGGGCAGTAATACGCGCACAGGGTTCAAGACTGACAGGGACAGCCACCCATTCGGTGCTTGTCCGTGGTGGAGGGTGCGCATCTGTCTGGTAACTTCATTTACAATGAGCATCATTCAACACCCCAGTTCTTCATTGCAATGTATTTGTATAGCTTTTCGTTTGCATTTGGCATCGTAGTGCCATTGAGTGTGCCAGTAAGAGTAACGCCTGTATCAGACCAGGCCAAACTAATCGAATAGCTAACGCTCGCACTAAACGGTGATCGAATTGCTGTTTGCTCTGGGAAAATCACGAATTGGGACAATTTAGCCAAATCCGAAGTTTCGTTATAAGCGCTATAAATCGCAACCATCGCGGGCTTAAATCCTACATCAATAGTTGCTTTTGTTGTACCGTCGCCTGTATATTCTCCCGTCACATACCCTCTCGCCCACGGGTCTTTGATTTCCAGCCACTCATCCAGCGGGCTATACGCTGTTACTCCCTCTGAATCGATCATCTGTCCTGCGGTTATGCCCTCGCATGTGCAGTACCCGCCAAAGCCGGTTTTGATGGTTTCGCCGTCCTCGCCGAATTCAAGGGCTATTGCGTCTTTGGAGTTGTTCAGGAACGAGCCTGCGATTTGGTTGCCGAATACTTCAAGGATGGTGGTTGTGCCATAGAAGGAATTATTATTATTGGCGTATGCGATAAGAACTTTATTATCAGTAACAGCGATGTATGTCCGAAGCATATTCAGCATTTTTAATGGTTGTTTCGGCTGTTCCATTAATGACGGTTGCAGAACTTTCTAAACTGTTTGATGACCATACAAAGACGACTTTATTTTTATCTGCATTTGCCGCTAATACTTCGCCAGCTGTATTTGCCCCGCCATATACTGTGTTTGTTAAATAGAAAGTTAAGCAAATGAGCACGAAAAAGTTAAAGCAGGCAGCACCTGTTGATTCTATATGGGCACGAATGTCAAGAACCGAATTGAAATGAACCGCTATTTTTAGGTGCGGCAAAAAGGACACAGAAAACCAAGCCACCGGAAATTTTGACTCTGGCCCAGAATGGACAGGTTCAGGATAAGATC
>NZ_JACOPL010000042.1:0-3222 GCF_014287995.1 Agathobaculum faecis | reverse complement strand
CGCCTTGATGCACTTGCCGGAGCCGGACTCCTCAAACGCTTCGTTGATCTGCTCGAACGGATAGAACTTGATCAGTTTATCAAACGGGAACATGCCCTTTTTGTAGTAGTCGAGCAGTTTGGGGATGAACAGCTTGGGAATGGCATCGCCCTCGACAATGCCGATCAGGCTCTTGGCGTCGCCCATCAGCTCGGCCTGGATGTTGAACGTCACGTCGCCGGTTGCGCCGAGCACGACCGCCGTACCCATGAAGCGGCAGGACGCCAGGGCTTTCTTGACAAAATCGGGTACGCCCGACGTGTCGATGGCATAATTGACACCGCCATCTGTGATTTCGTTTTTGATTGTACCCACGATGTCGTCGACTTCCTTGCGGTTGATGGTGTGGGTCGCGCCCAGCTCTTTTGCCAGCTCCAGGCTCTTCGGGTTGCCACCTACCGCAATAATCGTTTCACAGCCCGCGATCTTGGCAGCCATAATCGCACTCATGCCGACCGTACCGCAGCCAAACACCGCTATGGACGAGCCGAACTCCGGCCGCAGGCGGTTGAGCACAGCGCCTGCACCGGTCTGGATGCCGCATCCCATCGGCCCGACGAGCGCAAGGTCGATATCGTCGTACTGCACCTTGACCGCGCTGGCTTCGTTGACGACCACATGAGTCGCAAACGAGGACTGGCCGAAAAACGTAGCCAGCGGCGTACCATCCAGCGCAGACAGGCGCGACGTGCCATCCGGCTGCACGCCGCCGAAGTTGATGGCGTTGAAGTTCTCGCACGCGTGCTGGTGGGCGGTCATGCAGTTGTGGCAGCGGCCGCAGTAGCCGAACGATATGCCCACCTTGTCCCCAGGCTGGAATTCCGTGACCTCGGGGCCGACCGCCTCGACGACGCCGCAGCCTTCATGGCCGAGCACTGCGGGCAGTGGGACCGGAATGACCTGCTGGCGGGCTGCGTCGTCGGTGTGGCATACGCCGCAGGCGGTGATCTTCACCAGGATTTCATGCTTCTGCGGGGCGGCCAGCTCGACTTCCTCGATCTGGAACGGCGCGCCGGGCGCGTGGGTAACGGCAGCTTTGATTTTCATGGAGTGGTCCTCCTCGTATCAGGATAAAAATGGAATTTCCAAAGGCCCGCGGGGCGCGGACCAAGGATGCGGGGATAGGCGCGACGGTTCAAATATCGAGCGCGCGGTAGTAGCCGTCCGTGACCGCGTCCACGACGCGGCCGGCCCTGATGCAGTCGCCGATCTCGAACACACGCGGCGCGGCGTTGTAGAAGCTTTCCGCGCACACGCGGTCAGCCTTCATGCCCGCGGCGAGCAGAATGGTGTCCGCTTCCAGCAGCCTTTCGCCGTTCGGGCTGTCGCACAGCAGGCCGGCGTCGGTTACGGCCTTTGCGGTGGTGTTTACATGGATGCGGATGCCGCTGTTCCGCATATAGATCTTCATAGCGTTCTTGTGCATGAAGTAGGAGTCCGCAGCCCAGTCGTCCTTCATCTCCACAATGGTCACGTCCTTGCCCAGACCGTCCAGATAGATCGCGCACTCGCTGCCCACCAGACCGCCGCCCAGGATGACCACCTTTTGACCGATGGCAGGGTCCTTCTGGTGCAGCGCGTCCAGGGTAACGACCTTCGTACTGTCGATGCCCGGGATGGGCGGCACGATGGGCTTCGCGCCCACGGCGGCGAGGATGACGTCGGCCTGCAGCGCCTCGGCCTGTTCCGCGGTCAGAGCGGTGTTCAGGCGCACATCCACGCCTGCTTCGCGCAGCCGGCCCTCGAGTACCTGCACGAAGCGGTACATGTCCTGCTTGAACGGGATGTACTGCTCGGAGAGCAATTGCCCGCCCAGACGGCTGTTTTTCTCATACAGCGTGACCGTGTGGCCGCGCTGGGCAGCCGTGATGGCGGCGTACATCCCGCCTGGGCCTCCGCCGACGACCACGACCTTTTTGGGCGTTGTCGCTGGCGCGCCGTAAAAGCTCTCCATCTCGCGGCCGACGATGGGGTTGAACGCACAGCAGAACGTGCGGTTGGTCAGATAATTGTAGAAGCAGGTGAAGCAGCGGCAGCAGCGGGTGATATCGTCCTTGCGGCCGGAGAACGCCTTTTCCGGAAAATAGGGGTCGCAGATCGACTGGCGGGCGATCTCGATGATGTCCGCCTTGCCGGAAGCGATGATCTCCTCCATCATATCCGGATCGTTCAGCCCGCCCAGTGTCGCTACCGGCGTTTTGACATGCTTTTTGATCTCCTCAGCCAGGTAGACGTTGCAGCCGTGCTCGACAAACATTGAGGGATGGGTCAGTACGAACACGTCAGGGTCCTCGTGTACGCCGGCGGAAACATGGATGATGTCCACCTTGCCGTCGATGGCCTTGGCCATCGCAATGCCCTCGTCCAGCCCGTATCCGCCCTCGGTCAACTCAGCGCCGCTCATGCGGAATTCGATCGGGAACTGGTCGCCCACCGCCTCGCGCACTTTCTCGATCACGAGCAGGGGGAAACGCATGCGGTTCTCCAGACTGCCGCCCCAGCGGTCGGTGCGGTGGTTCATGGACGGCGACATAAACTGCCCCAGCAGCCAGCCGTGGCCGCCGTGGATCAGCACCATGTCAAAGCCCGCCTGCTTGACCAGCGCGGCCGCGCGGCCGAAAGCCTCGGCGGTGTGGACGATCTCGTCCTCGGTCATACTGCGCACCGGCAGGCCGTCTGGGTTGACTTCATCGTTCGGGCCGAGCGCATACCGCTCGGCTGCCTGCCCATGCCCTCGGGCGTTAGCGTACTTGCCGCCGTGCGCCAGCTCCATGACCGCGTTGCAGCCATGGCGGTGCATAGCCTTGGCCGCCTCCTTGAGCGAAGGGAGCGAGCCTACGTCGTACAGCGCGACCTCCTTGGTGTGCGTGCGGCCCACCGCGTCCACAATGCCCAGGCCGATGGCCACGCTGGCCAAGCCGCCCCGCGCCCGGTTTTCATGGAACGCCACGTCCTCTTTGCGCATATGGCTGTCCGGATCCATCTCCGGATTGGACATCGGCGCGCCCAGGATCCGGTTTTTGAACGTCAGCCCCTTGATGGTCAGCGGGCTTGCCAAATGGGGGTAATATTTATTCTGCATAGCCGAGATCAATCCTTTCCAAAATCCGGTTTGCCGCGCCGCCCAGCAGCGCGGATAGCGGAAAACCGGTTTTACGGCATCGCTCCGTAAAACCGATTTCC
>NZ_JACOPL010000041.1:0-3313 GCF_014287995.1 Agathobaculum faecis | reverse complement strand
TACGACGCTGACAAGGCTGGTCTGGTAGGCCACAACTGGTCCACCAACACCCTGAAGTATGCTGGCTCCGCCGGCCTGCTGGACGACGTCAACTCCGGCCTGGAGCAGGGCCTGCCGCGCCAGTACGCCGCGCAGATGATCGCAAATACGCTGGACACCAACCGCGTGAAGTGGTCCACCGATTCCGACTCCTTTGACGATATCCTCAACGGCGGCGTCAAGGAGACTGTCGGCTCCGCTTACATGGGCCTGTCCTACGACTACGGCACCCTGATCAAGATCTCCACGGATTCTCTGGAGATTCAGCTTGACAGCACATATTCGTCTGACAACTACCATAGTGGTAGTGGCACGGTTTCTTTCTCCAAGGTAGGCACGGATTACTCCAGCCTGCTGGGCCAGAAGGTCAAGGTCATGTTCAAGGATGGCAAGACCAACAATGTCCTCGGCGTTTACGCGATCTCGGACAATACGGTTTACACCACCTACATGAATGCGACTGAGAAGGACGGCTCCAAGATCAAGTTCGGCGGCTCCTCCTACTCAGTTGACGACGTGGATGAGATCAGCACTATCATTGATGGCGCGACTGCTGAAAATAAGACGCTGGATTATTTCGACGATACCGCTGCAAATAAGGTATCCATGAATAAGGTTGTCTTTGTCGATACCGACAGCAATAACAAGATCGACACCGCGATCATCACCACCTACACCGGCGGCCAGGTAACTTATGTTGGCTCCGATAAGATCACCTTTGATGGCAAGTCCTACGAGTTTGAGGATGAAAACATCGACGAGGAAATCGTGAAGGACGACTATGCGGTTATGTCTGAGAACCTCTACGAGGACTGCAAGGACATCGTCCGCGCGGACATCCTGACCACCGAGCTGACCGGCTACAAGGAAAAGGATGGCTACGTTCAGTACGAGCTGGATGGCACTTGGTACAACATGGCTTCCGAGGATACCGATGTCTCCACCGGTGATACGGTTAAGGCCTATGTCTTCAACGGCGTTGTACTCGATCTTGACACCGATGACGGCGACGGCTCGTTCCCGAGCGATGTAGCCGTAGTGATCGGCAAGGGTACCAGCGGCCTGGACGGCGATCAGGCTAAGATCCGCTTCTTTGACGGTTCCACCAAGACGGTTACCATGTCTGACGACAGCGTTTCCCTCACTGTTGGCACCGCTTACAAGATTTCCGGTTCTGATTCGGATACCAAGTTCGAAAACCTTACTCTGAACGACAAGTACAACGGCTACAAGTACATTTCTAACATGGCCAACGCACAGGGCGGCAGCGTTGACGAAATCGCCAGCACCAAGATTGCTGACGATGCTGCGATCATTCTGTACACCACTGCGGGCCGCTCCAAGCAGATCACCGGCAAGCAGTTCAAGTCCCTGGCTGACGACGCTTTCACCACCACTAATGCGGCGACCGCGGTATTCACCAAGGAAACCGACGGCCTGACCCGCGTCAAGATGGCGGCGGTCAAGGTGCAGAGCACCGATCTGGTCGGCGAGTCCAGCGATAACTATGCTTACATTGTCACCGGCGGCAGCCAGGCGGCAGGCGGCGATGTCAAGTATACCATCTGGACCGGCTCTGAGAATGTGACTGTTACGGAGGATACCTCCTACAGCAAGAATGCCCGCGCTAAGGGTACGCTGATCGGCTATTCCGAAATCGATGCGGATGGCTACATCAACGATGTTAAGGTTTACGGTACGATCAAGGACGCGAAGGACGCCTCCGGCTCCCTGAACACGACCGACCTGTACCGTGGCGGCAATGAGGCCAATGTTTCCGGCTACATTGCAATCGATGGTGCGCAGTTCAATGTTACTGCTGATACCACCGTACTGATGGTAGACTCCAAGGCTGACAGCGACAAGGCAATCGGCCTGAACTACACCTACGGCGACAAGCTGCCGCAGGGCTCCAAGTACAAGGATGGCGGCGTTGACAAGTATCTGGTCAATGCGTTCTGGATCATGGACGAGGCCGGCAGCGACGACAAGGATATCGACGTTCTGGTCATCGACTCCACCGGCGCGTTCGACGGCTTTGAGCTGGATGATGTGAATGCGCCCAAGCTGACCGCTGTGAAGACTTCCGGCGATGCATCGACCACAAAGGGTACGGAGGCAACTCTGAAGTACACCTTGACTGCTTCCAACTATGCAGCAGATGCAGCCGATGTTACTACCTCTATCAATTCTGAGGATAACGTCAACATTACTGCTTCTGGCGATGGTACCTTTGCTGTAAAGAATAACGGCACGCAGGAAATCACTGTAACAGTTGGTACTTCCACCGCAATCGGCACGTATAATATTCAGATCAAGGCGGGCAATACTGTTCTGCTGACAGATACCTTTGAGGTTACTGCAAAGCCGGTTGCCACTCTGAATGCTGTTACTGCAAGCGACAGCACCACAACGTTTACCGAAGCTGGTAAGGTCAAGGCTGGTGTACTGGATACCATCGTTGGCAAGCTCAAGACAAATGAAACCACTAATGTGACGGCTTCGTTTAAAATTGTGGCTAACGATCGTCCGAGCGCAGATACCTCTGTTTACACTCCGGTTGCAGGTGAAAAGGTTACAATCACCGCTACCTTTACTCCGGATGCAGACTACGCAATTACTGCTACCGCAGCTCCGACTCTGGCAGGCACGAATGCTGATGCTGACTCGTTCAGTGTAACGAATGGTATTGCAACTGCAACTTATACGTTCACTGTTGTAGCGTAATTTTTTCACAACAAAAAGAGAAAACCCCCTCTTTCGAGGGGGTTTTCCCTTTTCATTTTAAGGCGATATAGACGTATTTTATATCTTTGGCATTTATCCGTGACTTGTCGCCGGGGCTGTTCAGACGAAAGCCGGTTTGCGTAAGCAGGCAATAGTCCGGTTGTTCAGACTCCTCGACCGGAAACGCAAGGAACTGATAGGTGTAACCGGTGGAACCGGTCATTCCGTCCGCGCGCATGATAAACACCATTTTGGGAGCAAAGCCCAGCGTTATCTCGCGGGGATACACACCATCGCCTGTGTAGGTGCCGAAATACAGGTCGCTTCGCCGCATCAGGTTTGCGTCCAACTCATCGGACAGCATTTCTTCTGTAATCGTGTCCCCGAACGTGTCCACCACGATGCCCTCCACACGCGCCTCCAGCCGCGAAGCCTCGTCGCAGATTCCGTTCACCGCCTGCCGCAGCTCCTCCGGACTGCTGTCGAACCGCGCTTTCAGCTCGTTTGCCGGCAGGCTCGGCTGGTCGGGCAGGTCGGTGATTTTGTG
>NZ_JACOPL010000040.1:0-3361 GCF_014287995.1 Agathobaculum faecis | reverse complement strand
TTCAGCATAACTGTACTGATATCTGCCGCATCCAGCCCCAGCCGCTTGGCGTTTTTCATCCAATCATGAAGCGTAATTTCACCTGATACTATTTTTTCATACAACGATACAGGTAAAACGCTAAGTCTGCATTGCATATTCATTTTTACCCCCCTCACAAATCAACATATTTTTTGCTTTGTTGATTTAGATTATAGTATCCTGACACTAAGTTGAAAATTAAATATTTTAGAAAACTCTTTCATTTTTCTAAAAATTCTATAATTGTATTCAGCGCTAAAAGGCTTGACAATATCCAAATTGTGTTAGTTCAGTATAATGACATTCTTTAATTGTAATTTAAAGTAAACAGGTACAATCAGTCGCAAACCTAATTATTACAACCAATTTTCAAAAAACAATAAAAACCGCCGGCCTGCTAATGCTATTCTGCACTAACAGGCCGGCCTCTGTATTACCGTATCTTCCCTTTAATCTTTCCGCGCAGCCACTGCCGGTCGTCGCTGTACTCCATGCTCTGCACGATCACACTGTCGCCTGCCTCAAACTGGTCGTCGGAAAACTGCTGCGCATACCTGCATACCACCGTGCAGCCGTCCCGCAGACGTCCAAATATGCCGCCGGTATACTTGTTTGTGATTTTTGCAATCCGCGTGCTCCCCACCGGATGCCGGAACTCCGCGCCAATATAGGGGTTCGGCTCCACCTCCAGTACAGATACCGCGAACCCCTCCTCGTCCGCGGCCATCACCTTTGCTTTCAGTTTTTGCCCAGGATAGTAGCTTTCGCGCATATCCCCAAGATAAGAATAGGACAGCCCTGCCTGTGCCAGCGTCAGGTCATGCCCGCAGGTTGTCAGGGTGAGGTGGGACGCCCCCACAGCCAGCACCATGCAGTCCACAATATCGCCCTCCTGGACGCCGCGCACACGATGGGCATGCCACCGCTGCCGTTCCATCGCCAGCGCACGGGACGCTACCGCGCACTGCCCCTCACGATCCACGCCGGTGATGATATAGTCTATCTTCGCCCCTGCCATATGCCCCAGCACATAGGTTTCCCGCTCATCCCCCTCTTTCCATACAAAGGGTTCGGGTATCAGCACCTTTACCCTGTACTGCACCACAGTGAGGCAGGGCATCTCCTTTTTCCCGTCCGTGCCGTCTTCGTCTTCCCCGTCCGGAAGAGGCACCCCCTCCACGCCTATGATCTCCCCGCTCAGTATGGAGCTGGACCGGTAGGACGCGTAGATCGCGTTCCACTCCGCCTGTTCCTTTTCCGTCAGGCTGTAGTCCAGCGCCTTAAAGTCCGTTTCATAAAACCTCAGCCTGGTCAAATTTAATTCGTCCGGCAAACGGTTTTTTTCATTCATTCCGAATCCCCTCCCATTTTTTCAGCTCCAGCTTTTCGTTTTCATCCGGCCAGGCCAGCAGGCACGGCGTTTCCGCCCGCAGCGCCGCAGCCTGTCCCGCTTCATCCAGAAGCAGTGCATACAGCGTTTTCATCGTGTTTTCCACCCGCAGGCTGTCCAGCGTAAGGCAGCGCTTCCGTTCCTTCCCTACAGGGATATACAGCACACACAGCCGCACCCCCCGTTCCGGCAGGTACGCGGTCAGAAATACCGGTTTTTTGCGCGGGAATATATCCGGCGCTCTGTTGCCAGACAGGGCCAGCGAGATATCCACCGCGCGGGCCAGCTGTATGTCAAACCGCCTGTCCGCTGCCAGAACATACGCCCCCATGTCCCGCAGCACGCCGCCGTAGCGCAGCTGACGGATCGTGCGGTCCACGGCTTTTTTGTCCATCCCAAAGCGCAGCCATAGCAGCATGTGTACCTGGCGCTTCCACATCCCGCCCAGTGTCTTGAGCAGTGAAAGAAGCTCTGTCTGCGGCTCGCTGTAATACATTGACTTCATGTCGCCATCCCCCGTTTCACCTGGTTTAGCACGGGGTCGAGCAGCGCTTCGCTCCCCATCTCCAAAATCGTACTGAAGATGACCTTGGCGGTGTAGACCAGCGTATTGGAAATCGCCTCGTTCTCGTTCCGCCGCAGCCTGTACAGCGCCTCATCGAACACGTCGGCATTCAGCCGCCGGAGCGTGTCGCGGACATAGCCCTGCGGGTAGGTACAGGCGCCAAGCTGCAGCCGGCCACAGTAGTACAGCCACGAGACCGCGTCCCTGAACACCTCCGCTTCCTCCGGCGTATAGCGGGAAAGCTCGCATCGCTGCAAGATCGCCGCTATGGCCTCACGCCCGTCCTCCGCGCCCGCGCGCGGGACTGTCGGAAGCTCATCATCAGTATCCCTATACTCTTTCTTACTCTTCTCTTTCTTACTTGTGTGCGGTTTTTGCAGGTCTAGACATGCCGTTTCCGCACCCGCAGAAGTGCAGTCTCCACAGTTCAAGACCTGCGGTTTTGGCAGGTCTTGATGTGCCGTTTCGGCAGGTCTTGCCAGCGTCCCAGCGCCTGTATCCTGCTGGAATTCCGTCATATCGCCCCGCAGGTTGGCCGACACATCCTGTTCCGGCGCACTATCCCCTTCCTCCAGATATGCAATTTCTACAGGTCTTGGCGTGGGACAGAACGGCGCGCAGTCATAGCCGTAGGCCGCCTTTTCGTCCAGCACCACCTCGGCCAGGAAGATGCGGTTGGGCAGCCCGCGGCCCTGCCGCTGCTCCCAGACCAGGCGCCTGTCCGCCAGTTCCTTAAAGCAGGCTATCGCCTTGCGGTAGGAAACCTGCAGCTCCCGTGCCAGATCCTCGCGCGTGTAGATGATGTACACCTCGCCGTGCCGGTTCACCCAGCCGTTGCGGCGGGACAGCTGGTAGCGGTTGAGCAGGAACATGTAGGCCACTTTGCTCTCCAATCCCATATCCATGTAACGCGGGTCGCAGAACAGCCACCGCGGCATCTGCATGTGGAAATAGGAAATGGCGCCGGACAGCTTCATCAGCGTAAAGCCCGGCCGGTCTTCTGCAGCGATGTTCTTTTTCATAAGGCAGCATCCTCGCTTTCGTTGTCTAATTCGTTGTTCCGATCCAGTTCCTGTTGGTATTGGTCGATCTGGTCGTCTGTTGGGATAAATGTCGTATGATCGGGCATATCATCCTCCTGATCGGGATCGTCCGGCTGCAGCAGGTCGGAATAAGGGGACTTCGGCTCTGCTGGCAGTTCAGGAGGGTTCGCCGCCGATCCTGCATCCGGCGCAGGCGGCTTTTTCTTTTCCCCGTCCGCCATATTGTCCGGCGGGTAGTCATGGATGGACGCCGGCCGCAGCTTGCCGTAATCGGTAAATTCCGGCGGCGTTATCTTGTACAGCAGCATCGGGTACTGGCCGCGCAGCAGGACGATGCACCTG
>NZ_JACOPL010000039.1:0-3428 GCF_014287995.1 Agathobaculum faecis | reverse complement strand
CCGGCAAACGAGCTGAAAGCGCGGTTCGACAGCAGTCCGGAGGAGCTGCGGCAGGCAGTGAACGGAATCTGCGACGAGGCTTCGCGGCTGGAGGCGCGTGTGGAGGGCATCGTGGTGGACACGTTCGGGGACACGATCGATCGGGAGATGCTCTCAGAGGAGCTTGCCGCCGAGCTGGACGCAAAAGCGACCCAGGCCGCGCTCTCTGATGAAGCGGGAGCGCGTGTCCAATCGGATAAGGCCCTTGCCGACCGTTTAACGGCTAACGAAACACTGACCGCACAGAAATGTGAAATTTACTGCGGCAGTTATGCCGGAAGCTGGGACGGGGATTACAGCCATAGTAATACGAAAACCGTTTCTCTCGGCTTTCAGCCGAAAGCGGTTATTATTTCCTCGAGCAACGCGAGCAATATTGCCGGTTACGGCGCAACACTGGCACATATCGCGGTGGAGGATGCGGCGTCGCCATATGTTTCGATCACAAGTACCGGTTTTCAGGTAAGCCGCTATATGAACCTTTCGGCCAATGGTCCATTCCGGTATGTTGCGCTGAAATAGGGAAAACCCCCTCGAAATTCCGAGGGGGTTTTTTCCACCTTTAAAGATTACTGAACATCCTTAATCTCAGTAGCAGTCAGGGTAATCGCCTTGCCTGCCTTGATATCGTTTTCTGTCACAGTATACTCAAAAGTGATTTCGGTTGTAGAGCCGCCAGCCTTATTCTGGAGCTTGGTGCCGTTGGACAGCGTCAACTCATACTTAGCAGCCGTTCCACCATTATCGATGTTCGTGCCCGTTACAGTAATGGTAACCGTATCGTCTTTCGCTTTTGCCGCGGCCGCCGCAGCGGTCACAGCCATGTCCTTAGTAGTAGCCGTGGCACTGTCCTGCTTCAGATTAGCAGTCTCTACCGCCGCTACACCCACGTTTACCTTGGTGAAGGTGATATCCGTAATGTTAACGGAAACCTTAGCATCAGCAGTATCCACATCAGCAATAACAATGTCAGCAGTGTTGCCCGGCTTCAGGGTAATGTTCTGCGTGGTTTTGTATCCATCCACATCGATAGATGCTTTAGCAGTAGCTTCCGCGAAATCGCCTTCGACCGTCAACTGGACATGAACTTCCTTATCGCCAGAAACGTACTTGGAGCCTGCGCCAGTGATGATATCCTTATCCTCAACAGAGATTTCAGCATACTTGGTGCTGTAGTCGCCCTTCTCCTGAGTTTCGCCGCTGTCATCGCCGCTCTCGTGGCTCTTGCCGTCGAACGCGCCAGTGGTATCAACAACCAGAACCTTCAGGTCAACATCATCGTTGCCGTTTTCGTCAACCTGGAACATCACGTTGGAGGAGTAAGCAGTCTGATCGTTGCTGTCAATGTACTTCTCAGCCTTGGCCATCGCAGACGTGCCGTAGACGAAGTCCACGCCGATCTGGTCATCCTCGTCCGCAGCGGAGTCAACGAACAGGACAGCGGTGTCCGCGGTTACGTTGAACTTCTTGTTATCAACGCTGATGAACTTGGTGTCCGTGCTCTGGTTGCCGCCATAGTAAACGGTACCGTCATTACCGAAAGATGCCGCACCCTTAACCGCAGTCTGCTTGGAGGTATCAACATCCGCGATCTTGGCGACCTCGCTTACGTCGCTGATAACGTTGTCGGAGTTGATCGCGGAGTAGCCGATCAGCGTACCCTTAGCGCGAGCAGTCGCGTTCTCTTCGATAACGTCAACATACTCGTTGTCAGTCGTCCAGATCGTGTAGGAAGCATTGCCGTCCTTGTTCTGGCCGTTGTTGGTGACAACATATGCGTAGTTGTCGAAAGACTCGCCGCTGATGGTCATATCGTCGGTCTTGACAGTGATCATCATCGCACGGTTGAGACCGTTCTTGTCCTTCGTGAATACCGCGCCGGCTTCCTTAGAGGTAGCCAAATCATTGGTATTCAGCGCGTTATACTGCTTGCCGGTCAGCATCTTGGAGCGGCCGTTGCCGTCATACAGAATAACCGCGGCGGAATCATCCACGGTATAGTCCTTAGTGCTTACGGTTACCTTATCATTGCTCGGATCGGCCGTGCCGGTACCAACATAGAGGTAGCCATTGTACTTGATGGTGTCGATTGCCTCGAACTTCATCGAAGTATCCGAGCCGGAAACCTTGTAAGCCTTACCAGCCGAGCTGGAACCCAGGGTGACCTTGGTGTTGTCGGAGATGGTAACCAGCTTGGAGGTGCCGTCGAAGTAGCGGATACGGACCTGATCGCCGTTGATCGTGCCGTTGCTGACTACGACCGCAACGTTGGTCGGGAAGCCGCCTTTGCCGTCGTCGGACTTGATCTTAACGATCACGCCATTGACAACATAAGCCTTGACGGAGTCGCCGTTGGAAACATCCGAAGCGTTTTCGTCGGAAATGTTGTACCAGGTGCCGTCCAGCTTATACTGCTTGTAGTCGCCGTTGATCTTGTCATTCTTGTCGCGGGAGCCGTCCAGTGTGGTGCTGATGATATCAGCCTTGACAACATCCTTGCAGTCCTCATACAGGTTCGCGGAAACAACCGCCCAGTCGTCCTGCTCGATGTCCTCGTCGATGTTTTCGTCCTCGAACTTGTAGGTCTTGGAACCAGCGGTGATCTTATCGGAAGAAACGTAAGTCACTTCGCCGACCAGCTTCTCGAATACGATAGCGGTATCGATCTTGCCGTTGCCGTTCGCATCGACGAAAGTTACCTCGTCGGTGGACAGGTTGCCGTTGGACTCATTTTCGTTGAGTGCAGCGCCCTTGTCGAAATAGTCAAGAGACTGAGCCTTTTCCGCCTGCGCGCCGTCTACGCTGATAAAGGTAGTGGCGATCTTGGTGCCGTCGATCGAGTAGGACTTGCCGCCGAACTTAATCTTAGCGCCGTCCTTTTCAACGCCATTCATCAGGGTGGTGTAAACCGTGTTGTCCGAGATGGAATAGACGCCCAGAACGTTGTTGGTCTTTTCATCCTTGAACATGACCTTGACCTTCTGGCCCAGCAGGCTGGTGTAGTCCTCAGAAACCTTGGTAAAGGTCACATCGTCGTATCGGGCGATCTTGTGGTAGTTGTCGGAATCGTAGCTTTCGTCCAGCTTGATGGTCAGGGAGTCACGATCGATGGAGATCAGGGTACCGACATCCGAGGACAGGCCCATGTAAGCCTTACCAACGGTCTCCTTGACGCCGCCGTTGAGGATGTCGTCAAAAGACTGAGAATCGTTGGACCACTTGACACGGTTAGTATCCAAGGTGTTGTAGATCATCTGCGCGGCGTACTGACGCGGCAGGCCCTGCTCCAGGCCGGAGTTGACGTCGTCCAGCAGGCCGGCGGAGCCAGCATACTTCAGGGTGTTGGTGGACCAGTTGTGGCCTACCAGACCAGCCTTGTCAGCGTCGTA
>NZ_JACOPL010000038.1:0-3706 GCF_014287995.1 Agathobaculum faecis | reverse complement strand
AAGTTCTGCGAGTCCCAGGGCATCATCGCCGGCTACGGCGACAACACCTTCAAGCCCGACGCGACCGTAACCGGCGTGGAAGCTGCGAAGATGCTGCTCGTTCTGACCGGTTATGACGCTGACAAGGCTGGCCTGACCGGTCACAACTGGTCCACCAACACTCTGAAGTATGCCGGTTCCGCCGGTATCCTGGACGACGTCAACTCCGGTCTGGAGTCCGGCCTGCCGCGTCAGTACGCCGCGCAGATGATCTACAACACGCTGGACACCAACCGTGTCAAGTGGTCCACCGACTCCGACTCCTTTGACGACAACCTCGGCAATGGCTACAAGGAAACCGTTGGCTACGCTTACATGGGTCTGACCAAGTCTGTTGGTATCCTGACTACTGTCAGCAAGGACTCCCTCACCCTGACCGGTATCGACGAGGCGGAGAGCGATAAGGTTTACTCCGGCAGCAATCCGTACGCTACCAACTTCACCAAGGTGAAGGAGGATTACTCCAGCCTGCTGGGCCAGAAGGTTAAGGTCATGTTCAAGGACGGCAAGACCAACAACGTCCTCGGCGTTTATGCGGTTTCCGACAACGAAGCCTACGCCGTTAACGCTTCTGAAGTAGAGTCCGATGGCGATAAGGTCAAGTTCGGCGGCAAGTCCTACTCGATCGAGAACGCTTACGGCAATGACTACATCGATGTTTACTACACTGACATCGAGGGCAAGGAAACTGCCGTAACCGGTGAGGATGGCGCCTCTTCGGGTACCTCCAAGAGCTTCACCTCTCAGGCGGGTGTCAAGTACACTGCTGCCAACAGCAAGTACGGCTTTGAGGCTGAAGAGCTGTTCGACGATTGGGATACCTCCTCTGCGGTAATGCAGTTCGTCGATTCCGACGGCAACGGCCGCTTCGACTCCGTTATCATCACCGACTACGCCGCGGCTGAGGTCACCTCTGTTACCTCCTCCAAGGTAGTTGCCGGCAAGAGCTATGAGTTCGACGAAGAGAACATCGACGACGACCTCAAGGCGGACGACTGGGCGATTATCTCCTACGACCGCTACAACGACTGCACCCGCGTTGCCAAGGCTGACGTTATCACCGGCAAGCTGGACGGCCTGAAGAAGGACAGCACTTCCGAGAACTACAACGCAAACAAGGGTACTGGCGTTAAGTATCATGAGTACCAAATCGGCGACGAGTGGTACAATGGCGCAACCGACAAGGACAGCCGTACCGATATCAGCACCGTTAAGGCGGGCGACGAGGTCGAGGCTGTTGTTGTAAACGGCGTTGCATGGAAGATCAAGCGCTCTTCGGGCAACGGCTCTCTGGCTGATGTGACCGACATTGCGATGGTCGTTAACAAGGATACCGGCATTGGCGGCAATCAGGTCAAGCTGCAGTTCTTCAACGACACTACCAAGGTTGTTGACGTTGACGATGACAGCACGATCAAGTATGCTTCCCTGAAGGTCGGCGCGCTGTATGAGTACAGCATCTCCGGCGGCGAGTACTCTTTCGAGGGTCTGTCCACGGAAGACGATTACTACGGCGATTACACCTATGTCGGCACCGCTTCGTACACCGCTAAGGCTGATGCTCTGGGCGGCAAGAAGATTGACGACACTGCCAAGGTTATCCTGTTCGAGGATAACGGCAAGGATACCGGCAATGACTCCAAGGTCATCACCGGCAAGCAGCTCAAGGCGCTGGAAAGCTCCGCTGTCACTTATGAGGGCGATGCGGCTTACTTCACCGCTGACGTAAACGGCCTGACCCGCGTTGCGGCGATTGCTGTTGAGGTCGACAAGCTGCCCGAAACCACCACTTCCAACGACTTCTACGGCTACATCCTGTCCGACGCGAAGGAATCCGGCACGAACGAGGTTTCCTACAACGTGCTGCTCGAGGGCGCTGACGAGGCCGTAACGGTTTACGAGAAGAACGCCAAGACCGGTGACCGCAAGAAGAACACCCTGATCGGCTATAAGTCCCTCGACGGTGAGGATGCCGACAAGCGTTACATCGACGACGTACATCTGTACAAGCTGGGCGAGACCAACTTCGGTCTGGGCGCTATCACCGATGTGAACAGCAAGCAGACCACGGTTCAGATCGCTGGCTGGGATGGCTCCGCTGTTCAGAATTACGAGCGCGACGTAACCGCTGACACCGTGGTATTCTACATCGATACCGACGCGAAGACTGGTTCTTCGACCGGCTCGATCCGCAAGGCTACCAAGTGGTATGACGATGCGGACGGCGCGATGATCACCAGCGGCGACAGATACATTGCCAACGCCCTGTACCTGATCAAGGACAGCGACGATCTGGAAGTGCTGGTCGTTGAGTCTGGCGACAACCAGTTCCGCGGCAAGTACGCTGACGCACTCAAGGAAACTTACGATACCACGACCTGGTCCGGCTCGATTGCAAATGTGACCCAGGAGTATGATGCTTCCGCGCAGCCTGTTTCTCTCACGCTGACGACCAAGAATGTTCCGGCGAACACTACAGTTGAGTTGAAGAACGCGATCAGCTCCAAGGGTACTTCTTTGACCGGCATGGCTTTAACTGCCAGCACCAAGGTTGCGGCAAACGGTTCCACCACGCTGTCCATGACCAATGTGCCGGTTGCAACGGTTGACGACGTAATTACCCTGACCTTTACGGTTGGCAAGGGTACGGAGAACGAGTTCGATGCCTCTGCTACCATTACGGTTGTTAATAAGGCAATTGAAACTTCCGAGATCTCTGGTGCGACTGTTACTGCTAAGGATCTGACCACTAATACTTCTTGGAATTCCGCTGCATCCTTTAACGACTTGTTCACGGCAACGGATACTACTAATGCAACGGCTGCAGTTAGCTACAAGCTGAATGGCAACACTTATTACAACTATGATAAGTTGCCGACGACAACCGGTATTGGCTACACTGTTGAAGTAACTGTGACCTACACTGCTAAGGCTAACTTTAAGTTCGCTGGTGACTACACCGGTGCAACTGCTACCAGCTGGACGGTTGACGATGCGACCGTATCTGATGATGGCGCTACGCTGACTGTAGTGTATACCAGCCCTGTGGTTACTCTGTCTTAAATCTGTTTCAATTTTAAGGCAGCAACGAAAACCCCCGAGGATTCCTCGGGGGTTTTCCCTTTTCCTTTTACCGGAACGCGATGTAGTAAAACTGCGCGCCGTTGTAATTGAGCTTGCTGTATTTGTACTCATACAGCGTAAAACCGTTGGAAACAATGCCACAGTAATCTGTTTTGTAGCCTTGCAGCATCAAGGTGCTGTAAACCGCGGTTTCGTCCGCGATCAGGCCGTCCTTATGGCCGATAATGACCGCCTTGGGTGTGAACCCGATCGACAGGGTGCGCGGATAGCTGCCGGTTCCGGTGTAGGTGCCGAAATACATCTCGCTTTTCTGCGGCACCGCATTCTCCAGCGCGCTGACCCGTCCGGAAAGCGCTTCGCGGGCCTGCTGCTCGGCGGCGAGTCCGACTTGGGTTGCTTTTGCGTCCAGTTCGGCGGCAAGCTCCTCTGAGAGCATCTCCCGATCGATCGTGTCCCCGAACGTGTCCACCACGATGCCCTCCACACGCGCCTCCAGCCGCGAAGCCTCGTCGCAGATTCCGTTCACCGCCTGCCGCAGCTCCTCCGGACTGCTGTCGAACCGCGCTTTCAGCTCGTTTGCCGG
>NZ_JACOPL010000037.1:0-3912 GCF_014287995.1 Agathobaculum faecis | reverse complement strand
CCGGCAAACGAGCTGAAAGCGCGGTTCGACAGCAGTCCGGAGGAGCTGCGGCAGGCGGTGAACGGAATCTGCGACGAGGCTTCGCGGCTGGAGGCGCGTGTGGAGGGCATCGTGGTGGATACGTTCGGGGACACGATCGATCGGGAGATGCTCTCAGAGGAGCTTGCCGCCGAGCTGGACGCAAAAGCGACCCAGGCCGCGCTGACCAGTGAAACCACCGCGCTGAAAAACCGTGTCAGCAGCCTGGAACAGGCGATGCCAAAAAGGGCGCAGGTCATTTACGGCACCTATACGGGCGACGGGACGGAAAACCGGTTGATTTCCCTTGGTTTTAAGCCGTATCTGGTCATACTTGCGCCAACGATAGGCAATTTTGAAATGCTGGAAACGATAACGGTATGTCACAGGCTCTGCGGTGGCTCCCCTCCGGAACTTTCCGAGTCCCACCTGACGGAAAACGGCTTCCGCGTCTCCGAATCGGACAGTATGAGCATCAACCGCAGCAACAACCCCAACGAATCCGGAAAAACCTACGGTTACATCGCCTTTGGGCTGTAAAAAGGGAAAACCCCTCTCATTCGAGAGGGGTTTTCGTTATACGGATTAAACCGTCTGATTGTTCACAACCAGAGTGAGGGTGGTGCCATCCGGAGCAATAGTCGCGGTAGCAGTCTGGCCAAAGAGCTGAACTGCATCGTAGCTGCCGCCGGTGAAGGTGTAGCCTTCCGCAGCAGTCAGGATAACCTTTACAGAAACCGTATCGCCGGTAGAAACAGTTTCCGAATCGCCCAGCTTGGTGCCAGTCGTGTCAGCAGCCTTGTACCACTCGGTTACAACGTTGCCGCTGTCAACGCCCGTGCTGGAGCAGGTAGCCTGCGCCTGGGTCGGGTTCTGACTATCAGCAATCTTGGTCAGGGTAACGGTCGGAGCCGCAACCACAGCAGTAACAACCTTGATCGCCTGCTCGGTCTTCTGATCGCCCAGGGTAACAACGATCTTGTAAGCGCCAACCTTGGTGGTGGCCTTGGTCGCTACCGTAAAGGTCTTCGCCGCAGCGTTGTTGTCAGTGATCAGAGAGAGGTTGCTCTTGGTCACAGTGAAGTCAGCAGACTTGTCAGTGCCCTGACCGTCAACAACCTTTACGTCCGGGGTGAGCATCCAGGCGTTCTGGTAGCCAACCGTACCGGTGTAGGTCTTAACGGTGGCGAAAGTAGCGTCGTCCGTGGTGTCGTAGCTGGTCTTCAGGACAACGTTGCTCGCTTCCTTGTTGATGGTGAAGGTCTTGTCAACAGTCTTGCCGTCAACCGTTACCTTCAGCGTAGCGGTGCCGTCCTTCTTCGGGGTGCCCTTGATGGTCACAACGGACTTGCCGTCGCTGTCGATATCGGTAGCCGAAGCGGTCAGGCCGTCAGCGTTGCTCAGGGAAACGCGGACAGAGGTGCCCTTGTTGATGTTCTTGGTCGTAACGGTCACGTCCATATCAACGGACTCGCCAACTGCCACGTCATTGATGGAGCCGATCTTGACGTCAGAAGCGTTCGCATCCTCGCCGTCAACAACGCCGCCGGTGGTGTCAACCGTGTAAACGTCGTTGTCCAGATACTCGCCCTGATCGATGATCAGCAGCTCGATCTCGTCGTCGTTGCCGATTACCAGAGCGTTCGCCAGGTAGTCGCCGTCAACCTTCTGCGCTTCCTTGATCTCGCCGTCCTCTACGCCGATCTCCAGATCCTTGTCAGCATCGGTGTCGATGTAGAATACGTCGCTGCTGCTTACCTTGTCCAGCTCAGACTGGCTTGCGCCAACCGGCTGCTTCGCAAAGATCGCAGTATCCTTCTTGTCGTTTACGCTGGTTACAGCAGTGAACGTAATGTCAGAAGCGGTCAGATGATCCACGTCGTCAATTACCTTTACGCCGTCCTTCTCGGTGAGCGTATCGTAGCCGATAACGGTGCCCTTCGCGCGGTCGGAAGTGCTGTTCTTGTCCTCCTGAACCGTTACATTCTCAGAACCGTTCCAGAAGGTGTACTCGATCGTGCTGTTGTCTACCTTGTAGGGCTTGGTAACAATGTAGCCGTAGTTGCTCCAGGTCTTGACGATGCCGTCCAGGCTGTTGACTGCAACAGCCATAGCGCCGACGCGGTCAATGCCGCTCATGCTGCCGTAGAAGCCATAGATCTCAGAAGAGTTAATGATCTTGCCGTTAGCCAGAGCCTTGAACTGCTTGCCGGAGATCTTCTTGGAATCGTTGCCGGAAGCATCGTCGCCAATGTTGGTGGTGCGCTTCGGCAGGAACAGCAGGACTTCTGCGTCGTCGTCAATGGTGTACTTGCCCAGAGAGTTGAATGCGTTCGTGCCGGAGGTCTGCTGCGAGCCCATGTAGGTCATGTCGCCGTAGTACTCCTCGTACTTGCTGTCAGCAACGCCATCCTTCAGGGCCTCAAAGCTGTACTCGTCGCCGGATACGTCGTAGCCGTAAACGGTGCCGGTCTTCAGGTCATCCCACTTGATCGTGCTGTCGCTGTCGACCTCAACCGTCTTGGTGGTGCCGTCGAAGAACGCCAGCTTGACTTCGTTGTCGATGCCAGTGGTGCCCTTGTTGACGATCATCGCAACTTCGTCAACCTTACCGTCCGCCTTGCCGGAAACGCGCTTGACATAGAACATGATGTTGTTGACAACAACATACTCTACCTCGTTGCCAGCCTTAACGGTGTTCAGGTCGGATTCGCTTGCGGTGGACTGAACCTTCGCAGCGCCCTTGAACCAGTCGTCGCCCACGCGGTACTCGTTGTAGGTTACCTTGCTCGTGGAAACGTCGCCGCCGTCAAAGAAGATGTTAGCAGACTGGTTGTCGCGCAGGCCGTTCAGGGTGCCGGTGGACATGTCAGCCTTAACAATATCCTTGTTGTCGTTGTACAGGTTCTCGGTGATAACGACCCAGTCGTCCTTGGCGATACCGTCCGCGATGTTCTCATCCGCGGTCTTGTAGGTCTTGCCGCTGGCAATGATCTTGTCGGAAGAAGCGTAGGATACCTTGGCAACGTTGTAGGTGGTAACGTTCAGGGTATCAATCTTGCCGTTGCCGTCGGTATCGACGAACGTGTACATGTTCGGGTTCAGCTTGTTGTTGTCCAGCTCGTCGAGCGTGGTGCCTTCAGCAACCTGGCCGTCGATGTAGGTAGCGATCGCGTCGCCCTTGTTGGAGTCGTAGATGGTCTTGTTGTCCGCGTCGCCGTAGAACTCAACAGAGTAGGAGGAGCCGCCGAACTTGACCTTGTCGCCGTCCTTCTCGGTGCCGTTTGCAGCAACCGTGTAGGAGGTGTTGTCAGAGATCGCGTAGATGCCGAGGACGTTGTTGGTCTTGCCGTCCTTGAACATGACCTTGACCTTCTGGCCGAGCAGCTTGGAGTAATCCGAGCCTACCTTGGTGAAGGAAACGGTCTTGTAATCCTTGGACTGGTGGTAGTTGTCGGAATCATAGCTGCCGTCGATCTTGATGGTCAGGGAGTCCTTGCTCATCTCGGTCATGGTGCCTACGTCGTAGGACAGGCCCATGTAAGCGGAGCCGACAGTCTCCTTGATGCCGCCGTTGAGGACGTCGTCAAAGGACTGGGAATCGTCGGACCACTTCACGCGGTTGGCTTCCAGCGTGTTGTAGATCATCTGCGCGGCGTACTGACGCGGCAGGCCCTGCTCCAGGCCGGAGTTGACGTCGTCCAGCAGGCCGGCGGAGCCAGCATACTTCAGGGTGTTGGTGGACCAGTTGTGGCCTACCAGACCAGCCTTGTTTGCGTCATAACCGGTCAGAACGAGCAGCATCTTCGCAGCTTCCACGCCGGTTACGGTCGCGTCGGGCTTGAAGGTGTTGTCGCCGTAGCCGGCGATGATGCCCTGGGACTCGCAGAACTT
>NZ_JACOPL010000036.1:0-4118 GCF_014287995.1 Agathobaculum faecis | reverse complement strand
CCCTCCTCAAGCGCTGTATTCAGCGCGTTCCGCAGTCTGGACGCGCTGCCCTGCGGCACGTCAATGCCGCCCATGGTTTCTATTCCGGCGGTAGCGGCCGAAGAGAGGATGGCCGAAAATGCGGCCTCCGCGTCCGATGCACCGGCCGCTTTCGCCCTCTCGTAGTCCGTCCCCACCGTGGACGCAAAGCTGCTCATGTATCCCGCGTTCTTCGTAAGCTGCCGCGTGATGTTGGAAACAATGTCGTCCGCAGCTCCGGCCAGCGTGCTGCCTCCCTTCGCCGCCGCGCTTGTGCCGCCCGACATTACCGCGATGACCGCCTGCGGGATCATCCCGAGCGCGCTCTGGTACAGGTCGCCTACCGCGCCTCCGATTTTCCCGCCGCGCTCGTAGTTGTACCGGCGCACCTTTTCCTGAATATCCTCGTTCGTCTGCTTTGCCGCATCAATCTTGTCCTGCACAAATTCCGGCGTGATTACATCCGGAAGCAGGAAATCAAGCGTAGAATAAAATCCCCTGTTGATTCCCGCAACGCCCGCCATGGTGTTATGCCCTAATACCGAAAGCGGGGTTTGCGCGTTATAGCTCTGCTGCGTCCGCACCTCCTCCGCGACCGGAGCAGAGAGGTTCACGCCGGCGTTATTATAGGTTTCGCCAGTTCCAGGCAGATAGGCAAGGTTGTATTTTTGACGGATTGCGTTGTTCGCTTCAAAAAGCGCCTGTTTCTGCGCGTCGTCCGCGAAATGCCATGCGACGCTGTTTGCGGTCAGCTGGTCCAAATCTGCCTGCCGCTGCGCCCTCGTCGTCCCCCGAACCGCGGGCAGCGGGGAAACCGCTCCTCCTCCCCCGCTGAACCCTCCGCCCGTTCTGCCCGTGCCGCTCACCCTTGGTGCTAATACATTAACCGGATTCACCATCGCCGGACGGATGATCGGCTGTATTCTGGTCGTTTTGGGCTGTAAAAACGTCGGTATCGTGCTTTTTCTCGTCGCCGCCTGCTGCACCTGGCGCGCCGCTGCCTGGTTCGCATTTACCGCTGCGGCTCGGACAGGGTTCGTCTGTGCCGTCCGCGTGCTTTTCCCGCCTGCCGTAGCGGTCTTTGCCGAGCCGGTGCTTTTCGCCGCCGTTTTTTTACTCTGGTTTTTCTGCACCGTCGCCTTTGCAGGCTCCAGATAAGCCGCCCCTGCCTTTGCCGCATTTATAACCGCTTCCAGCGCGTCTTTCTTTCGGTTTTCTTCCAATTCAAAACGGTTTCTTGCCATATATACCCTCCGTCATAAAAGGATAGAGGCGGTGTTGCCCGCCTCCTGTTTCAAATATAAGATTGCGCCTTTGAGAGCCATTGCCTGTACAATGCGAGATACTCCTGATTCCCCGAATTGAGGTACGCGGTATAGTACTGGTTCGCCTGATCCATCGCCCTGTTATAGGCAACATCAGTAATACTCTGGTTCATCTGCTGTTGGTTCTGTTCCAGAAGAGCGTTGTTATAAGCGTTATTCGCCGCCAGTTCCTGCGCGGAAAGCGTCGGCATCCCGCCAATATTCCCCGTGACACCAGCATAGTTAAACAATCCATTAATCGCGTTCTGCCGCATCTGTTCCTGCATCGCAAGGATATTTTGCTGTGCGTTTGCCTGCTGCAGCAAAATATCTGCCGCGCTCTGCGCTCCTTGTGCGCCTGCACTCGCATAGGCGTTCGCGATTTGATTGTCGATATTCTGCAGGGCGTTCTGCCGCGCAAGTTCGTTCTGGTTATACGCCGCGTTGTATGCGTTGTTCTGCGCTACAATGGAGCTTTCTGCCGCGCCCTGGCCGGAAATACCAGCCGCCGCCAACTGTTCCGGAAGATCGCGCTGTGCAAGCCTATTTGCAATATAGGCTTGACGCGCGGTTTCATCATAACTCTGATTGATTCCTGGGATGAGCTGCTGGTATTGCTGTGCGGCCTGTTCTGCCGCCGCGTCAAAAGCTGCCTGCTGCTGTGCGAGTGCATCCTCGTAATATTGGTTGTACTGATTGGCATATTCCTGCTGTTGTCTCAACTGATTGATATATGCCTGCATGGCGAGCTGGTTCTGATCGTTATAATACTGCCCAAGTCCCGCGGTGTTCTGCGCTTTATCAAGCCGCGCATCAGCAATGGACTGCAGGTAATCAACATCTGCTCCACCTTGAAGCGCCGCCTGCCAGAACGTATTTCCTAAATCCACATTGCTGTAGCTGCTGTTTGGTATGCTGGAAGAGGTGCTCCCGCTGTTTCCACCAGACCCGATCCCCACGCCGTTCAGCGCCCCGCCGATTGCGTTTCCTGCTATGTTCCCTGCAATGTTGCCAACCGTGCCGAATGCGCCTCCGGACGAGCCCCCGCCGGATGAACCGCCGGACGAACTGGGGCGGGAAGAATTTCCCGTCATTCCGTTTACAACGCCGCTTACTACGTTGCCAATGATACCGGCCATCCCTCCCGCAATACCGCCTGGGCGGGAAGAACTGCCCGAAGAGCTGGACGGCCTGCTTGACGAACTGCTCGACGAACCGGACGGCTTTTTACTCGAATTGATCGCGCCGCTGATCGCCGACCCGATCGCTGATCCGATAATGCTCCTTGCCATAAAATACATCTCCTTTTTGCATAATAAAAGCAGGAGGCTTACGCTTCCTGCTTTTTTACTGAATTGTTAATGCTTCACAACATGTTCATAATACGCCGATTCCTTGTTTTCCACAGCGTCCTCGTCCTTTAGCCAAAACGCTGTTGCAATATCTGTGTAAAAATCGATGTTGTCCACACCATGCTTTGAACTGGCCGCACAAATGTCGCTGTAGGTAGCGTTCATCGCCACCCAAAACTCCACGGGGTCATAATGCAGACCTTTTTGTTTCATGATGTAATCGGTCTGCTCCATGGACCAGTGGGCGCCGCTCGACTTGTCAGCATTCTTCATTTTGCTGACCCAGCGTTCAGCGGTTTCCTTATCCATTTTTTTAGAGCCGTGTCCGGATGCGTAACCCATCATCCGCTCGCTGCTTCCACGCAGCGAATCTCCTACATACGGAGTTTCATGCATACTGCCATAATCTCGATCACGAAACCCAATCGGCTGCATGTCATAATCCTCCCTATACATAGGATAGTGATAAACCGGCGGGATATAGCGATCCTGTACGCCATACCGATCCTGCATATCGTACTCACTTCTCGGCGCAAACCGTCCGTCAGAGTACCGGCGGTATCCACGGTCATACGGCTCCATCATTTCGGAGCGCGGGGCGAAACGCCCGTCGTCGTAATGTTCGCGGCCGCGACGGTCGCGGAATTTATCCTCCACGTAATCGCGCGGGTAATCCTCGTATTCTACGCCGATCCTACGGCGGCCACGGCCGGAAAGCATCATCATCTTTGCGGTGCGCGTCATTTGCTCACCGCCCCTCTGGTCGCGGGCACGGGAGCCGCGCCGCCGTCAATACTGGCAAGGTTGTTGCTGGGGGCGCAGCAGGGATTGCCCAGCATCCGGAACGAGCCGCCGGTCGCAGACGTGGAAACACAGGCCGAATACCGCGTGCGGGTGCGGATGCCGCAGGCCGTCACCTGCGCACAGTTGCGCTTAGTCAGCGGATACAGCGTCGTACCCGTGCCGATGGTCATATACACCGGCGCATTGATCGTGGCCGTGTCGGGGATTGCCTGCGCCACTACGATGCAGTATTTCTCGCCGTTGTTATAGCTGCCGGCCGGAAGGTTGATCTCCAGATTGCCGCCTGTGAACGTCACCGCCTGCGAGATCACCAGATTAGGGCACAGCTTACATACAGGTTTGCAAGACATAATTCTACCTCCAAAAATCAAGGGCGGCAGACTATTGCCCGCCGCCCGAAGTTATCACGGCGAATGCCGGAGATCAGCAGCCACAGCCATAGCCGGAGCCGCAGAACGGATACGGCGCGGGAACCTGATAAGCCGGTACCGGCATCGGGTTGATGCGGCGGATCAGCTCACTGGTCTGCGCGTCCAGCGTTGCGGTCAGGTAGCTGTTCTGGTTGGCCTGCGAAGCCGCCAGCTTGAGCGCCTGATTCTCGGACTGCAGCGAATCGATCTTGGACTGTACCATGAAGTCC
>NZ_JACOPL010000035.1:0-2500 GCF_014287995.1 Agathobaculum faecis | reverse complement strand
CTGCGGACACGTGAAACCCGCAGGGAATATGGGGGGACCATCCTCCAAGCCTAAATACTACTCAGTGACCGATAGTGGAGCAGTACCGTGAGGGAAAGGTGAAAAGTACCCCGGGAGGGGAGTGAAAAAGAACCTGAAACCTTGTGCCTACAAGCACCGAGAGCACGTTAAAGTGTGATCGGGTACTTTTTGTAGAACGGTCCGGCGAGTTAATATTTGCAGCGAGGTTAAGGTACTGGAGTACCGGAGCCGTAGCGAGAGCGAGTCTGAAAAGGGCGTATGAAGTTGCAGGTATTAGACCCGAAACCGGGTGACCTATCCATGAGCAGGCTGAAGCGGTGGTAAGACACCGTGGAGGGCCGCACCCACGTCTGTTGAAAAAGCCGGGGATGACTTGTGGATAGCGGAGAAATTCCAATCGAACTCGGAGATAGCTGGTTCTCCCCGAAATAGCTTTAGGGCTAGCGTTATTTTAGATTACCGGAGGTAAAGCACTGAATGGGCTAGGGGCCGCGAGGTTACCGAACCCTATCAAACTCTGAATGCCGGCTAATTGATGAATAGCAGTCAGACTACGTGAGATAAGTCTCGTGGTCAAAAGGGAAACAGCCCAGATCTACAGCTAAGGTCCCAAATGAACGCTAAGTGGAAAATGATGTGAAACTGCGAAGACAACCAGGATGTTGGCTTAGAAGCAGCCACTCATTCAAAGAGTGCGTAATAGCTCACTGGTCGAGTGGTTTTGCGCAGAAAATGTAACGGGGCTAAGCGTTCAACCGAAGCTTAGGCATTGCAGTAATGCATTGGGTAGGGGAGCGTCGTATAAGAGGCGAAGTCAGAGCGGAAGCACTGGTGGATTTTATACGAGTGAGAATGCCGGAATAAGTAGCGAGAATTATGTGAGAATCATAATGGCCGAAAATCTAAGGTTTCTTGGGGAAGGTTCGTCCGCCCAAGGTTAGTCGGGAGCTAAGGCGAGGCCGAAAGGCGTAGTCGATGCACATACGGTAGAAATTCCGTAACCACCGAACTTTAAGCATAAGGGACGCTTTCATTAAGGTTAACCCGGGCGATGGTTGCCCCGGGCGTAAGGGACCGAAATTTAGTAGGGAAGTAACTGGCGTGAGAGACGAGAAAAGCTTATGTGTATACTAAGGTGCCCGTACCGCAAACCGACACAGGTAGATGGGATGAGTATTCTAAGGCCAACGGGAGAAGGGTTGTTAAGGAACTCGGCAAATTGGCCCCGTAACTTCGGGATAAGGGGCGCCTGCGAGAGCAGGCCGCAGTGAAAAGGCCCAAGCGACTGTTTAGCAAAAACACAGCTCTCTGCTAAATCGAAAGATGACGTATAGGGGGTGACGCCTGCCCGGTGCTGGAAGGTTAAGGGGAGTGCTTAGCGCAAGCGAAGGTGCGAACTTAAGCCCCAGTAAACGGCGGCCGTAACTATAACGGTCCTAAGGTAGCGAAATTCCTTGTCAGGTAAGTTCTGACCCGCACGAATGGCGTAACGATTTGGGCACTGTCTCAACAGCCCGCCCGGCGAAATTGTAGTACCGGTGAAGATGCCGGTTTCCCGCAACTAGACGGAAAGACCCCATGGAGCTTCACTGTAGCTTGATATTGGATCTCGGTATTCCATGTACAGGATAGGTGGGAGCCTGGGAAGCAAGTGCGCCAGCATTTGTGGAGGCAACCTTGGGATACCACTCTTGGGATATTGGGATTCTAACCTGCGGCCATGAATCTGGTCGGGGGACACTGTCAGGTGGGCAGTTTGACTGGGGCGGTCGCCTCCTAAAGAGTAACGGAGGCGCTCAAAGGTTCGTTCAGCACGGACGGAAATCGTGCACTGAGTGTAAACGCATAAACGAGCCTAACTGCGAGAATGACGGTTCGAGCAGTAACGAAAGTTGGAGTTAGTGATCCGGCGGTATGTGAATGGAAATGCCGTCGCTCAACGGATAAAAGCTACCCTGGGGATAACAGGCTGATCTCCCCCAAGAGTCCACATCGACGGGGAGGTTTGGCACCTCGATGTCGGCTCATCGCATCCTGGGGCTGAATTCGGTCCCAAGGGTTTGGCTGTTCGCCAATTAAAGCGGTACGCGAGCTGGGTTCAGAACGTCGTGAGACAGTTCGGTCCCTATCTGTTGCGGGCGCAGGAATATTGAGAGGAGCTGTCCTTAGTACGAGAGGACCGGGATGGACGTACCGCTGGTGCACCAGTTGTTCCGCCAGGGGCATAGCTGGGTAGCTAAGTACGGACGAGATAAACGCTGAAGGCATCTAAGCGTGAAACTCCCCTCGAGATAAGTGTTCCCATCCTTTATGGAGTAAGGCCCCTTGTAGACTACAAGGTTGATAGGTCAGGAGTGGAAGTGCAGTAATGTATGCAGCGGACTGATACTAATAGGCCGAGGGCTTGACCTCATATTAGAGGCAATCTCAGATTTTACTCTTTGTTTGCCATAGTTATTGTTCAGTTTTCAAGGTGTAA
>NZ_JACOPL010000034.1:0-8455 GCF_014287995.1 Agathobaculum faecis | reverse complement strand
TAAAGGCATGGTGAATCTGTGCATGCATCGTCGCGTACTCGGCGTCCATTGCGCGGAATATAGCCGCGACGGTGCTATGGCGCAATATATTGCAGTGCCAGAAAGGATTCTATATCATAGAGTAGTTATTAAAGCCCCTCTCCAAGGGTTGTGCTACACGGTAGGGGATGCTGCGGATCAGTAATTACTACCCACCACAAGATGGTTCAAGAAGGGTTACAACCACAGCCTCTATTACGGCACCGAAGTAAATTTCTGAACGCAAACAAAGCCATATTGGCTGTTTTGATGTGATTAGCTCCCCCTTGAAAACGACGTGATATGTTGCCGTTAGACAAGGGGGGAGCTTTACTTATGCGGTATCGGCAGAGCGGGTGGATTAGCATATCGCCGAGCATACAAGGGAACTTAGTCGTCGGGCGCGATACGTCGCGCTTCCAAATAGTAACATTTTTCGATGCTCGTCCATTGAAAAAAGTTTTGCGCGGTAGCACGCCTGTGCGCAGTATCTGTGGGAACAGGCCGGCTTTCGAGAGGTTCGGTAAAAGAAAGCCTATGATAGATAGCGGCGTAGTAGTGTTTCCGTTCCATGGATATAGTCGATTCCTGCTTCCGTGTTTTCTGCGAGTAACTCATCAAGTGCCTGCTTATACATAGCGCTTCCTCGAGTGCAAACGGAGTAAGAGATTGCGTTATCCCAGCAAGGTGACAGGATAGAGTGGTCTGCGCCATGCCGGACGGTACGGCGCGTTGCATCAGGAAGTGCAAGACTGCGACATGATCGACATGGCACAGCAACCGGTACACAGCTTAAAAACAGATGCTATCTTCGTGCAGATAGACCAGTTCTGCCAGCATCCTGCGCGCATGGCAGACGACATGCTAGACTTGAGTCGTTCCCAGTACGCATTAGCAGCCGCCGTCGAGTGATTATCATCTCCGGTGGCGAATACGAGAGGGACGCGCTAACTGTATGCCTATATTGTCTGTGCAATGGGCGCAGTATGCTGCATAGGCCGCGTGTGCTGTTAGTCGCTAAAAAACGCAACAGTCTGCGCCACCTGTGGCAGCAGATGGTCGACCCGACATCCGCCATTCTACATCAGTGGAAAATATATATCGGTGCTATACTTTCGGTAATAAAGAATACGGTCACTTGGGAGAACGGATCTCTAAGGTGGCCGTATTTTTGGTAACACAGCATACTCAATGATGCCGAGCAGCCTATATCCAAGACAGAAAATCAACTCTGAAGCCCTTGCTGCTAAAAAACAGCCGCAGGGGGGATTTTTTATCCAAGTATTTTTCCCTTTTCTGTACAATAAATGCAGGATAACTGCCTATATGCAGAATGGAGGAATAACATTTGGGAAATATTTACGGTTATATCAGAGTATCCAGCACTGACCAGAACGAGGATCGGCAGCTTGCTGCGTTGCGGGCCAAAAGAGTGCAGAGCAATCGCATCTATATGGACAAACAGAGCGGCAAAGATTTTAATCGCCCGAAATATAAGCGCATGTTGAAAAAGTTAAAACAGGGCGACCTGCTCTATATTATGAGCATTGACCGGCTGGGGCGTAATTATAAAGAGATACAGGAACAGTGGCGCATTTTAACGAAAGAAAAGGGCATTGAAATCTGCGTGCTGGATATGCCGCTGCTGGACACCCGGCAGGGCAAGGACCTGATGGGAACATTTATTGCCGACCTTGTGCTGCAAATCCTGTCCTTTGTGGCGGAGAGCGAGCGCGCAAATATCCGCAAGCGGCAGGCCGAGGGCATTATCGCAGCCAAAGCGCGCGGCGTGAAGTTCGGCAGACCAGCTCTGCCCCTGCCCGATAACTTCTACGAAGTACATAAAGCGTGGCGCGACAAAAAGATACCCCTCCGGCTGGCAGCAGAAACCTGCGGCATGCCGAAAGGGACTTTCTATTATAAAGCTGTGAAATTTGAGAAAGAGAGATAAATATAGCGGCTGAAAACTCGAAAAGGTATACTTTTATAAACGCGACCGCAGGGGGAAATTTTTTTATTTATTTCCTTATTTATAAAAGTATCCGACCGATATTATAAATAACATGGTAAGAGTAGGGTTTGTTTTGAAAAGTATAGTTTTTGAAAACGGAAGAAAGGTGAGAAGATGCTGGCGTTATCCGTTCAAGAAGGAGATTATATCACGATCGGCGATGATATTGTGATTCAGATATATGCGCAAAAGGGAAAGCTGACGCGTATTGCAATCGACGCGCCCAGAGAAATGCCGGTTGTTCGCTCCAAACTGGTAGAAGAGCAGGGAGCAACGCCGGAATGTATGAAGCGCTTCCGCAGCAGCAAACCGTAAAAATCAATTTGATTCAAACGGATTGACCCGTTTTGAATAGAAATTTATCAACTAAAGGGCCGCAGACGGATGGATTCGCTGCGGACGGATTCTGAAAAGGAGAATGATTTATGAGAATCCAGCACAACATTATGGCAATGAATGCCTACCGCAACTACAACAACAATACCTCAGCGCTGTCCAAGAACCTTGAAAAGCTGTCCTCGGGCTACAAGATCAACCGCGCGGGCGACGACGCGGCCGGTCTTGCGATTTCCGAGAAGATGCGCGCGCAGATCACTGGTCTGGAAACCGCACAGAAGAACGTAAAGGACGGCATCTCGCTGGTAAAGACCGGTGAGGGTGCAATGCAGGAAGTGCAGGACATGCTCAACCGTATGGTCGAGCTGGCCACCCAGTCCGCGAACGGCACCTACGACAACGAGGTTGACCGTGACAACCTGCAGAAGGAAGTAGACCAGCTCAAAACCGAAATCGACCGTATTGCAGATTCCGCGAACTTCAACGGCATTAAGCTGCTGGACGGAAGCCTGAGTGGCGGCTCCCAGGTTGATAATCTTGCAATTGATGCGACCACCGCGGTTAAGGGTACCTATACGACTGCCGCTGCAGCGGATACCGGTGCACTCGGCAAGCTGACTACGGATGATATTGGCAAGACGCTGGATTACACGGTTACCTGGAAGGACAGCAGCGGCAAAGAGCAATCTACAACCGTTTCCCTTACCTATCAGGGGGATGGCACGGGCGCCGTTGCAAAGGACAACACGAAAAATTATTTTACCGACGCAAATGGAAATAAGTATTATCTCGATGCAAGCGGTACTGGCGCTAAGCTTGCGGCATCCCAGGTTTTCAGAGGTATCGTAGCTGGTCTGAAGGCGGACAGCAATTTCTCCGCTAATTTTGATGTTGCGGCCGGTAGCGGTAATAAGCTTGTCTTTACCTCCAAGCAGGAGGGCTCTGCGGGTGCACAGGTAGTCGGCGTCGGTGTGAGTGAAAATACCAGCCTTACTGCAGGTTTTGCAGCATCTATGGCAGGTGACGTTGTCCGTACGGAAGCCTATGATTCCATGCAGAAGTTTGATGCCAGCAAGATTACAGTCGCTGACGGCGCTGCGTCTGGCGTTACCTTGGAGCAGTTGAAGGCAAATATCTTTGAATTGGATGGACACAAGTTCCTGGTTGCTACCGGCCTGACCAACGATCAGATCAAGGCGCTGGGCGATGATGTAACCATCATCTCTCTTGCTTCTAAGGGTGCCCCAGATGCTGCGGATGCCAAGCAGATTGCCGCGGAAATCAGCCGTGTGACCGGCATGGAAACCAAGGTATATGGCGCTGCGGTTACGAAGGCCAACATTAAGGCGACAGATATCGTATTTACCAAGGATAAGCTGAGCCTGAATGGCAGCTCGCTCACCCTGCAGATCGGTGACACATCGGATAAGTACAACCAGCTGGATGTTAAAATCAAGGATATGCATACTGCCGCTCTTGGAATTGATTCATTGAGTGTTGCTACGCAGGAGGCGGCGCAGGCAGCAGTGGATACCATTAAAAATGCGATCAATACCGTATCCTCTGTGCGTGGTACGCTGGGTGCGACCCAGAACCGTCTGGAGCACACCCAGAACAACCTGTCCGTCATGACCGAGAACATTCAGGATGCTGAGTCCACCATCCGCGACACCGACGTGGCCGACGAGATGATGGCGTACACCAAGAACAACATTCTGGTACAGTCCGCGCAGGCAATGCTGGCGCAGGCCAACCAGGTGCCGCAGGGCGTTCTGCAGCTGCTCCAGTAAGCTGTATTTTCTCTGTATTTGCGGCACATACCAAGTTATAATCCGGATGGGGGCGGGCATTTTGTCCGCCCCCGTTTTTATGAGAAAGGACCGATCCTATGAACAGCGATGCCCTTGCACTGGCTCGCCGTCTGGCAGAGTTGGACCAAAAAGAAACTGCACAGCAGGCATATACGCTTGTGCTGCAACAGTCGGATGGATCAGACCCTGCTGCCGAGATGGAGGCTGCAAGCTACATCTTTTTTTCAGAGGGAGAGTATCAGACAGCCTATACGACCTTTGTTTCTCTGTACAACCGCGGATATTATCAAGCGGAATTGATGGATCTGATGATGCAGGCCTTTTATCTGCCCAATGTGGAAGCGCAGCAGAAATGTTATCAGGAAAACTGTGAGCTTCTTGGCGGGTATCCCTATTTGTTTTGTAAGGATTTCCTCCCATTTGACAGCCTTCCAATCTTATTTTTCCCTTTTAATGATAAGGGGTATATTCCTTTTTTCAAAACCCAAAACCGCTTTGGAGAATATATTGATTTTAATGATCCGGTAATAGACCGGAACTTCTTCCATGACCTTGAAAATCCCATCCTTGCAGAGGATGTTTTCTCTCAATATCAGTTGGAGTATTTAAATGACAATGTGCGCAAAAGCGAATGGGTAGCACGCGAGAACCATATCTATCTTCACTATACGGATTGGAATACCTTTTGTGCGTATTTAAGCTGCCTGCAATTCTCCCGGCTTTTACCACAGCAAAAATTTGTTTTTCTGGTTGAAAAGGAGATTGCGCAATATCCCATTGATTTTGCTGAACGATTTGGCATTGATTACAGCAGGAACAGGGTCAGGCCGTTTTCCTATCAAGAGGTTACGCGCCTCATCTGGCATACGCAGTTGGCCACGCATAATGGGGGGGATTTCTTTAATGAAATCTTTCATAACCATCCGAATCTGCTCACCATGGAGTCCGTGATGTTCCATGAACTGAGCCAGAAAATCAAAACTGCAAAAAAGGAATTGCGCCGTCAGGCAGGCAAGACGCAAAAAGGTATGATGGCTCGTTTGACAGATAAGGATATGCTCGTTTCCTTATTACTGGGCCGTGAAGATGCCTGTGCAGGCTTGGATTACAAAGCGCGTATCGTTCCCGCCGTTTTTTTTCAGCCACACTTTCCAAATATGCTGTATCATATTATGTTGGCAGGGAAAAAAGGTGTATCCACGCTATATTCTGAACAGTATGAATCTATTCGCGAATCCCCGATTTTTCAGAATTTCAAGTATATCAAAACATTCACACCTATGCGCCGTATTACGACCAGCTATGCGGCAAGTGTTCGGTTTATGTATGCCCAGGCACAGATGGATCAGGGGAGAGAGGGGGGGGAAACCTTTAAGGTGGTTTCAGATGTTGTATCTGAGCGTATACAAAACCGAAGCTTTATGATTGACCCACAGGACCGGCTGTACAGAGACAGCGTACTTGTTCGCTTTGAGGATGGCAAGCTCAACCCAACGGCGACCTTTACTTCCTTGGCAGGATTTCTGGACATCCCGTATACCGAGAGTATGACCTATTGCTCAGGGCGGGATGGACTCAATCCGGAATCGCTTGAGGGAAATGTCAGGGGCTTTGATCTTGCCACGGTCTATAGAACCTATGATGAATATGCAAATGATGAAGAGCGAGCCTTTTTGGAATATTTTCTGAGAGATGCTTACGAAGAGTATGGATATGATTTCCATTACTACAAAGGTGAACCGGTTGATGAGCAATGGATAAGGGAAAAAATTGCGCGTTTTACTTGTATTGATGGATATATTATGAGAACGTATGGACGTATTTTGGAACATCGGCGAGACGGCAAAACAGGGGAACCTCTGGAAGAAGAAGATATTCGCCAAAGGTGTGCTGCAGTTATCATACCGGAAAAAGAAAAACGGTTTAATTTGGCTTGCCGCCTGCTCGCGGGTTTGTCGTTTGTCAATCGACAGGGACAGCCCCTTCGGATGATGAAGAAACTCGAACTCGATCCTGCGCTGCTGGAGCAGCCGCTTTATCATTGATAAGGAGGGGCGTTATGGAACACAAAGGGACAGTTTATTTTTTCACCGGTTTGTCTGGTGCCGGCAAGACCACATTGGGTGGATTGTTTTATCAACGACTCAAGGCCACAAAGCCCAATGTGGTGTATTTGGATGGGGATGCAATCCGGCCCATATTCGGTGAGGACAGCGGCTACACGCAGGACGATCGCCTGCGCTGGGCAGGGCGGATCTTCCGTGTATGCAAGATGCTTGCCGACCAAGGCATTGATGTCATCTGCTGTTCGATCGCCATGTTCTCTTCTGTACGGCGGTGGAACCGCGAGAATATCAGCCAGTATAAGGAAATTTACATTCGGGTAAAAAAAGAGACTCTGTTGGCACGCAATCAAAAGGGATTGTATACGGCTGGATGTAACGTGGTAGGGGTGGATATTCCATTTGATGAACCGCAAAGCTCTGATCTGGTCGTGCAGAATGACGGCGAACAAACGCCGCAGGAGCTGGTCGAGCAGATCGAGCATATCTTATATCCTAATATCGTGGAAAACCCCATTGATAACCGCGATTATTGGAACCGTTATTATCAGGATCAGATTTGCACCATAGAACCTTCTCCATTTGCACGATATGTGGCGACGATGACCGGGGCGGGGGGGCGGCTGGTTGATCTAGGATGCGGTAACGGGCGGGATGCCTTGTTTTTTGCGGATATCGGATTAGATGTGGTTGCGATTGATCTGTCTGATGCTGCGATCCGTATGCTCCAGAAGTTGGAAAGAGGGAATCCGCACTTTATCTGTGGTGATTTTATCAACGAATCTGTTCATCAGTCGAAGAGTTATGATTACGCATATAGTCGATTCACGATTCATGCAATCAACAGCAAGCAGGAACAACTGTTGCTGCGCTCCATGTATCGAGCCCTTAAACCCGGTGGAAAGTTTTTCATCGAAGTGCGCGGGATACATGATCCTCTGTATGGCAAGGGGCAGCAGCAGGAACGCAACGCTTTTTTTTACAACAATCATTATCGCCGATTTATTGTGATGGATGAACTAGTAGCAGCTTTGAGAAAAATCGGTTTTCGTGTGGAGTATGCGCAGGAACGTACAGGATTTGCACCTTATGGAAATGATGATCCACCGGTAATCCGTATTGTAGCAATTCGCCAGGAGGGATGAGATGATGGTGTGGGCAGATCTCCATATGCACTCTGCGGCATCAGATGGGCAGCTTTCGCCAACTGACTTGGTGCGCAAAGCGCAAGCAGCGGGGATAGAACTGCTCGCTCTGACCGATCATGATACACTGAGCGGGACGGAGGAAGCGATCCGTGCAGGCAGAACATATGGTATTCAGGTTTTGCGAGGGATTGAGCTGGGAGCGAGTGAACATCGCTATATGCACATTCTGGGACTTGGCATGTCTGATGTCGGGACTGCATTGCCTGCGCTTTGTGACACCCTACAACGCAGTCGTAACGAACGAAAATATCGTATCATTGCTTTTCTTCATGAAAAGGGCATCGATATTTCGATAGGCGACGTGGAACAGCTTGCCGGTGGCAAAGTAGTTGCAAGACCGCATTTTGCTCAGGTATTAGTCCAACAAGGCTATGTATCCTGCATGAGAGAAGCATTTGATCGGTATTTGGATACAGCGGAATATCAAAAAATTGAGCGCTTTAAAGCTTCGGCGGAGGAGTGCATACAGGCGATTCATGCAGACGGGGGAAAAGCCGTATTGGCGCATCCATATCAGTTGGGACTGAACGTAGAAAAACTCGATCAGGTGCTTAAAACATTAAAAAACGCCGGATTGGATGGCCTGGAATGCTGGTATTCGCGGCATACGCACCAAATGACAGAAGAATTTTTAGCTCTTGCTCAAAAATATGAGCTTTACATCAGTGCGGGAAGTGACTTTCACGGAGAAATGGTTAAGCCGGATATTCAGCTCCATCCGTGGAAGCTGGATTTGGATTGGCTGATTTAGGCTAAGCGATGCAATCAGGAATTTTTATGAATTAACGCGATAAGATCAACAGATATCTAGATATCTGTTGATCTTATCGCTGCGTTTATATACACCATATGTGCCGGAAACGATGTTTTCATGTAAGACCAGCAAACAAATGTCAAGAACCGAATTGAAATGAACCGCTATTTTTAGGTGCGGCAAAAAGGACACAGAAAACCAAGCCACCGGAAATTTTGACTCTGGCCCAGAATGGACAGGTTCAGGATAAGATC
>NZ_JACOPL010000033.1:0-8727 GCF_014287995.1 Agathobaculum faecis | reverse complement strand
ATCGTCATCCAGTGGCAGCTTATCCGGCTGTTCTTCGAGGTCGCGGAGCGGTACGTTATCCTCTGTGTCCTGACGTACTGCGCGCCGCTGGCCTTTGCGATGGGCGGGTCGAAAAGCACGGGCGATATCTTCCGCGGCTGGCTGCGGATGTTCGCCAGCATGTGCGTACTCATGGTGTTCAACCTGATGTTCGTCAAGCTGGTGCTGTCCGCGCTCTCCACAGACCCGAACGGCGCGGCGATCATCCCGTGGGCGATGCTCGTAGTCGGCATCGTTCGTATGGCGAAGAAGATGGACGGCATTATCCTGCGCATCGGTCTGAACCCTGCGCTTACCGGGGACCCGCTGGGTGCGCGCTTCCCCGGCGCGCTCACCGCCATGACCCTGCGCAGCATCGCGTCCGTCGTGACCCATACAGCGGCGAAACACACACCGTCCGCCGGATACAGCAATACCTTCGGCTCTCCGCCGCGGGAAGGCCCGCTCTGGGGCGGTATGGGGAAGAACGGTACAGGGGGGCCGGTTTCCAGCGGCAGGCTGTCAGACAGCCGAAAGGAAAGCATCCGCAGCCGGACGGCGGCAGAAGGGACGGCTGTGACCCGCGGTGCGGGCTCGGGTATGCGGGCCGCGCAGGAATTGGAGGCCTTCCGCCGCCGGTACGGTGCGGACAATACGGAGAAGATGCGGCAGGTGCGCAGGACGGTCTCCATCGACGCGGATGACTTTGATGATGAAAGCCATATTAGCAGCCATGTGGAGAAAAACAGCAGCGCCGCCGAAACCATCTCCGAAGCGGGCGGCAGGGTGACGCCGCCGGCACCGCCGAAGCGTCCGCTTTCGGAGAACTTCGGCCGGATGGACCCGCCGCGAACAGACGGCAAGCTGCCGCCGGTCATGCCGCAGCGCACAGCGGATGGACAGGCCAGCCATATGGTCTCCCCTGTTACACCGCAGCCGCCGGAACAGGCGTTTCATGCTCTCTCCGGCAGAGAGACTGCGCAGGGACACGGTGATTCGGCGCCGGAGTATGGAGGCAGGAAAACAGAACCTGCCCAGCAGGCAGGAAAAATCAGCCCAGTGATGCCGCCCCTGCCGCAGCAGGCAAAGCAGGGCACAGATGCTCACGCGGCGCAGCCTGCGTCACGGTCAACGGCCGCGCGCGTTATGCCGGCGAATCCGCCCGCCCCTTCCGGCAGGATGCCCCCAGCGGGAAAGGGGGCGGTTCCTTCACAAGTTGTTGCACCTGCAGACAATGTACCACGGGAAAACCGCGTACATGGAGCCGCATCCGTTACGGCAGCGTCGGCACGGGCAACCAGTGTGCCGCCGCCCATAACGGCCGCAGGCACGGTACAGGAGCAGTCGGCGGTGCATCCCGCTGCCCGCGAGATGCCGATTTCCCCGCCCATAGCGGCCGGAGGGGCGCCACAGGAACAGCAAACGGCGGCGCCGGTTGCCAGCGCTGCCGCTGCCGCAGGCAGCATAGCGTCCAGACACGCAGATAAAGCCCGCATTTCACCGGCCAGGGAAGCGCCGCTGCGGGAAGCACGACCGGCAACGGGGAACGTTGTCTCTCCAGCAAGGCGTCAGGAGGCTCCTGCGGCACAACAGGGGGCTCCGTCTCCTGCCCGGGTGACGCCGTCTGCACCGCACAAGACATCTGCACAGGCGGCGGCACAGGTCACGCCCGCACAGGTGGCAGCTGTGACACCGGCCGCACCGCCGCAGGCATACGCGCAGCCAGCCGCAAAGCTGCAGCCGGACGTTGCACCCGCAGATCGCTGCCCTACAGTTACCCCAGCGATACGGGAAAGAAAACCAGATCGTCCGGATACGGCATCCCATCCGGACGTCACCCCGGGCGTCCGCACGCCGGATATGGTAACGCCGCCGCCTGCCGTCCAGCCCCGTACCCTGCGCCGCAGCGCACAGCCGCTGAAAAATAAAGCGGCGCCGGAAACACCAAAGGGAGGAGGACCTCACAATAGAAAACGCAGGAGAAAGAAATAATCACAGCCACACCGCCGCCGCAGTACGGATCGCGCAGGCGGCATGGGCGGGAGGCGTCCACGGCGCGGCGGCGGCCGCCGCCGCGCCTGTACTGCGCAAAGCAGTGCCGGCCCTGCTCCTCATCGGCCTTTGCCTGCCCCTGCTGCTGCTCGCCGCCGTGCCGTGCAGCCTGTTCGGCGCGCCCAGCGTGTCGTCTCCGGATATCCAGGAGATGACCGCCCATGCGGAGGAGCTCACCGCCGCATGGAAGCGGCAGCGCACGCTGGAGCAGCAGGCGGTAGACCTGTTCGTATCGCTCCTGCCGGAGGACCTGGGCTTTATCCGCATCGAGAAGCGGCTCGGCAACACGAACGATTACTGGATGATCGCCATTACCTCGGTACACAGCGAGCAGGATGTGATGACGATAGACGAAGCGAAGATCGTCCGGACTATGCAGGCCAAGCTCCAATATGACCTCGAAGCGGAGTATGACGCGGAGGGGGATTTTATCGGCTATGTGCTGGTGATCTCGGACAAGACGCCAACCGAACTCATGGACGAGCTGGGCATGGACGGGCAGCAGCGCATGTGGGCGGAGGTCATTTACAATACCATCTGCGACGCGGAATACAGTGCGCCGGGCGGGTCTGTGGACAACACAGCGGATATGGATTTCTCCGATGTGGTGTTCACCGGCAGGGGTAATTCCAGGGACGTCGTGTATTTCAGCCAGTACGACCCCCGCTGGGGTGGGCTGATGTACGGCCAGACCAATACGATCGCGGGGGCGGGCTGCGGGCCAACGTCGCTTGCCATCTGCGTATCCACGCTAACGGATACCACCGTCACGCCGCCGGAGGTCTGTGACTGGTCCGTAAAAACGGGCCACCGCTGCGAAGGCAGCGGGAGCTACCACAGCCTGATCCCAGACGGGGCGGCGCATTACAATGTCCCATGCCGCGGTATCGGCCGGAGCGGGACCGAGCTGGTAAAGGCCCTGCAGGAAGGCAAGCTCGTGATCGCGATCATGTCCGCCGGGCATTTCACCCGCGGGGGACATTTCATCGTGCTGCGGGGCGTCACGGACAGCGGCAAGATCCTGGTAGCGGACTGCGCCAGCTATGAGCGCAGCCAAAAGGAATGGGACCTTGGCGTGTTCCTCGCGGAATGCAACAAGGGCGCCGCGGCCGGCGGGCCTTTTTGGGTATTGGGATGAGAGGAGGAGATAGAATCATGAACCCATATTCAGACGGACATGTGCTGCGCATAAGGCTTTTTCGTATCAGACACGGCATAACGCTTCGTGAATTATCTGCACAGTCCGGCATTACAGTACAGCGGATCAACTGTATCGAGCGGATGGAATTTTCCCTCACGCTAAGGAGCAGAGAGCGGATATTATGCGCTCTGGAAGCTATATTGCACAGCCGTATTCAAAATACCGCCATTGCATTGCGGGACTTCCAATGTGAGCGCGAGAGATTATTTGATGCTGTAATGGAAAAAGCGGAAGGTGGTCAGGATGCAGCCAAATGAAGACATTTACTATATCCCCGTGAATTTTACGGACGCGGGCCGTGTGCTCGGCCTGTTCGAGTTGCGCAACTGCATCGAGGCGGCGGTGCTCGCCGCCCCCACGGTGGGGCTGTGTACGCTGGTGGCGCAGCATACCCCATTCTCCCTCACCGTGAAGCTCATCCTCTCGCTCTGCCTGCTGGTGCCGGTCTGCGGCTTTGCACTGGCAGGCATTCGGGACGAGCCGCTGTCGCGGTTCCTTATCACCTATCTCCGCTGGCGGAAAAACCGCCGCATTGCACTGAACAAAGGAGTGATTAAACATGAACGTAAAAGAACTCATCTTCGGCGCGCAGGCCGGCGCGGCGCAAAGCCTCACGCCCGCAGATAAGGACCTGCAGGGCAGCCTGCCCATCGCGGATATAGACCGCGGCGTGATCCGCACGAGGGATGGCCGGCTGGCAGGGCTGTTCGAGGTACTGCCCATGAACTTCTTCCTGCAGAACACAGCGGAGCGGGAGCGCATCATCAGCTGCTTTGCCGCCTGGCTGCGCATCGCGCCCCGCAGGATACAGCTCCTGTGCCTGTCCCAGCCGGTGGATGTGGAGCACTACACCAGACGGATGCAGGAATTTTGGGAACGGGAAACAGATCCCTTGTGCCGGCAGTGCATCGAGGATAATATCCGGCAGGTGCGCAGCATGGTGCAGGACGGGGCCTTTACCACACGCTTCTTCATCGCGTACCAGTATGAAGCGGACATGGGGCCAGGCCCATACACGGAGCTGTACCGCGTTGCGGCCACAGCAAAGGGGTATCTCGCCCGCTGCGGGCTCACGGTGGTGGAGCCGCAGTATATAGACAACCAGATGGTGGAGACGGTCTTCGGGATGTTGTGCAAGGGGACCAGCCGGAACATCCGCCTGCCGGTAGGCTTCCGCTTTATGCTGGAGGACTGCTTCGCGTCTGCTGCGGCAGAGGAAAAAGCGGAAGCGGACGCGGCTGAAGTTGCTGCGGCAGAGGGAGCCGCTGCGAGGCAGGAAAACGAAGATGTGGAGACAACAGACGAAGAAACGACTGCCCAACCAAAATGTGGCCGGAAAAAACGCGGTGCAAAGACCGAAAAATACAAGCCCACCGGCGTGATGGACCTGATCTGCCCCGCCTCGGCGGACTTCACCGCGCGGGACTGCATCGAACTGGACGGCGTGTACCACGCCTATCTGTACATCGCGGGCTACGGCTACCGCAGCCTGGTGCGCGGCGGCTGGCTGGCGGCGCTCGTGGGGCTGGGGGACGGGATCTCGCTCTCCGTCACCCTGCACCGGCAGCCGCGGGAAAAGATATTGCCCAAGGTGGCGAACTCCACCATGTGGAGCCGCAGCCGGATGCGGGACGTGGACGATACCCGCGCGGACTATGAGCAGATGGACAGCGCCATCTATGCCGGGCAGTACATCAAGTCCCAGATGAACCGGGCGAACGAGGACTACTACGATATGTACACCCTGATCGAGGTCACGGCGGACACACCCGAACGGCTGGAGGTGCGGCTCTCCGAGGTGGAGCGTTTCTGTTCCTCGCAGGACATCATCTGCAAGCGCTGTGACTACGAGGAGGAGCAGGCGTTCCATTCCTTCCTGCCGGTGGTGTCTGTTGCGCCGGAGATCGCACGCAAGGCGCGGCGCAACGCGCTGCTGTCCGGCGTGGCGGGCGCGTTCCCGTTCTACTCCATGGAGCTCTGCGAGCAGAACGGCATCCTCATCGGCCGGGACCGGCGCAGCCGTTCGGTCTGTATGCTCGATATCTTTGACAGCGACCGCTACAGCAACGCCAACGTGGTCGGGCTGGGCATGTCCGGCGCGGGCAAGACCTTCCTTCTGCAGCTTATCGCCATGCGGTACCGCCAGCAGGGCAGGCAGGTCTTCCTCATCGCCCCGTACAAGGGACACGAATACCGCGCCGCGTGCGAGGCGATCGGCGGGCTGTACATCAGGCTCGCGCCCTCCTCCACGGACTGCATCAACTTCATGGAGATCCGGCGCACTTCGCTGGATGTGAACGCGGAGCTGGAGCGGACGGAGACACGCGGGGATTCGCTGCTCGCGGACAAGATCAGCCGGCTGCACATCTACTTCTCCCTGCTGCGCCGCAGCCTCACCGAGGAGGACATGAGCAGGTTGGATGTGGCCCTTACCCGCTTATATGGGCGGTTCGGCGTCACGCGGGACAACGACAGCCTGCTGGACGAAGACGGGCAGCCCAGACGGCAGCCCACGCCAAGGGACTTTTATGACCTGCTCATGGAGCAGGAGGAAACAAAACCGCTGGCGTTTGTATTGAGCCGGTTCGTAAACGGCTCTGCGGCGGGGCTTGGCGGGGAGACCAACATCAACATGGGCAACAAATACATCGTGCTGGATATCTCGGACATTGGCAAAGACCTGCTCGCTTTCGGCACTCTGCTGGCGGCGGATATCTGTCTGGACTACTGCAGGCGCTCGCGCAGCGAGCAGAAGATCATTATTTTGGACGAGATCTGGTCGCTCATCGGCGCGGGCTCCAACCCCGAGGCGGCTGGGTTCGTCCTTGAGCTGTTCAAGACCGTCCGCGGGTACGGTGCGGCGGCCATCGGCGCGTCGCAGGACCTGGAGGACTTCTTTGCGCTGGAGAACGGCAAGTACGGCAAGGCGCTGCTCAACAATGCGCGCATCAAGTTCGCCCTGATGACCGAGCCGGAGGAGGCGGCGCTCATCCAGCAGCATTACCACCTGACGGATGAAGAGATGCAGATGCACGCGGAGTTTACGCGCGGGCAGGCGCTGCTCTGCGCGGGCCGCAACCGGCTGGGCGTGGATATCATCGCGTCTGAACGGGAGCTGGAACTCATCACCACCGACCCGCGGGACATCGAGCGCATACAGGAGCGGCAGGAACTGGAACGGCTCCGGCAGCAGCGCACGGCGTGGGGACACGGCAGGACAGATATGGATACCGAAGAGGAGGATACCGGATATGACGAATGAACATACCCCCAGTTTCTATTTGCAGGAGGCATACCACCTTGCGCGGGAGCTGGAACAGCTCCCGCCGGACGCGCCGGAACGCAGCCGGACGGCGGATGAAGCCCTGTGCGCGGCAGAGACCGCGGTGCTCACCGCCCGCCGCACGTTCGGCGGGCTGCTGGAGAAGGGCAGGCAGGGAAAAGCGCTGCGGCTTGCGCCGCGCGCTCCCGCCCTCACGGGGACGGTTTCCGTGACACGGGAGGGCTGGACGGTAATCCGGCTGGACACGCTGCTGCAGAACGCGCGGCGGCGGACGACGGGATACATCGAGAACAGCCTTCTGGAGCTGCTCCGCCAGTGGCGCGGGCGCGGCGGGGTGCTGCCGTGGTACCGGCACGCGTTCGTGGCCATTACAGAACACACGGACCGGAAGGGCGGAAACGCTTACGATCCGGACAACCGCGAATGGAAGGCCGTGACCAACGCCCTCAAGGGCGTGCTGTTTGAGGACGACGACCAGTTCACCGTGAGCCTGATACTGGACGCCGTACCGGACGGCAAGGGCTGTACGGAGATCATGGTGCTGCCCTATCACGAGGCTGCGGTCTATCTTTCCGGCCGGAATTTCGGGAAAGACACGGCTGCAAACCGCTCCAAGCCCTGAAAAACGGATACGGTACTTTGGACAAAGCCGGACGGTATTTTAGTGCAAAAGCATACGGTAGTACCGTTCGGCTTTGTTGGTTTGCAAAACCGGACGGTGCTGCGTAAAAGCAGCGAAAGATATGCATATAGGAGGTTGAAGCACATGAAAAGTTGGAAGCGGCCAGACAACAGGCGAAAAATACCGTGGCCTATGCAAAGCAGGACGGTACTTTCCGGAAAGGGGGCAGGACCGGCATGGCGATGCGGAATGCAAAGGAGGTCGCGCGGCTGATCGGCTGGTGTCGAAACGTGGGGGACGCATGTGTGCAACGGTACGCAGGTTCGATCTTCCGCACGTCCCTTATGGAGGAACTGCAGAAGGAAAAACTGTTGAAAGCCTGCGATCCCGTATACGGCTGGCGGCTGACGAGAAAGGGGTACCGCTTCTTACAGGACAGCGGTATCCCCCTGCAGCCTGACGCCCACACACAGCGGGTGGGCCGGCGGTTCGAGCATGCTGAAATCACGGCGACTATGTATGCTGCCGGCATCTACCCCTATCTGACAGCAATAGAGGAGCTGCGAAGCAGGGACGGTTATCTGCCGGCATTTGCCCTGCGCGCAAGGCGGGGACAACAGGTGCTGGGGAATAACCAGATGGCAGGGCTGCTCCGGCTGCAGGACACCGTATATGTGGTGTATTATGTCTCGCCCGGCATGGACCGAGTCGTAAACCCTGCGCGGGAGACAGATCTCCTGCAAGGCGTCTGCACCGGCGCCGGCTGTACCCGTGGGGCGCTGCTGTTTTGCGGCGCTGACTATGCGGCGATCCATACCGCCCTGCACGGATCGTCCAAAGCAGTATCGGCACGAAGCCGCTGCGTATCATACGGCCGCTTTTACCGGATGGCACAGGAGCCGTGCCTTTACCTGCCCTGCTCCATGCAGGGCGTGCGCCAGCTCCATATCTTGAAGCATCCGGACTACCGGACAAAGATGTGCAGGGTCTTGTGGGGCTCCGGCGGCAAGATGGACAGCGGGACCGGTGCAGACTGGATCGATCCGAAAGATCATACGGCGTTCCTGCTGGTCGCGGACATGGATATCCGGAAAATAGAGGAGACCGCGTATCAGATCCGGCGGAAGGGGTACCAGCGGCTGGTGCTGGCAGGCTTTCAGGAGCAGAACCGCTTTCTGAAGCAGTATTACAGGCCGCCGTTCTATTCCTCCGCCACCCTGTCCAATGACATTCTGGACCGGCTGAAGGACGGTGAGCGCCATGCGCCGCCTGTCTGAACAGATCGCCAGGATGGAGGAGCGGGTGATAAAAAAGACGAAGTGCTGGCGGGACCGGCACCCGGGGAGCGGGAAGCTGTACGCCGCCCTTGGCGTAGTCATCTGGTACTTTTACGGGATGCTGATAAACTCCGTCCGGCTCGGCGTCCGCCAGTCCTTTGACGCGGACAGTGGGATCACGGATATCTGGACGGTAAACCCGTTCCTCAACCTGATCGCCCCGTTTACCCCCACCGGTATTTTTGTCACCGCCTCACTGGTCACGATGGCCTGC
>NZ_JACOPL010000032.1:0-10539 GCF_014287995.1 Agathobaculum faecis | reverse complement strand
GCGAAGCGGAAAAAACGCTCCCGTCAGAAGCCGGGCGTTTCGCCGCTGGTGTACAGCCGCTTCCTGCTGGAGAACGGCGTGTTCCTCTCGCTCATGGATATGGGCAAGGACCTGCCGGAATACGAGGAGATCCCTGTACCGCTCCAGCTGCCGGAGCTGGAGGAATCGTTCCGTGAACTGCTCAGGACACGGAGCGGCGAAGGCCGCAGGCTCGCCCAGAAGCTGCTGTCTGTTTTCCTCAACTTCATGATGGCCTATCCGGATCAGCCGTACGGCCACAAACCGGTGGTGCATCCGGACACGGGCCAGGCGCTTTTCGCCGCGGAGGACAGCGGGCTGCCGGAGGAACAGACCGAAAAGGACCGGCGCACGCTGGAGATCGTCTGCCGCAAGGTAAGCGCCGGCGGACGGATGCTGCTCTACGTCAACTGGGTATGTCTGGGCAGTCGGACACGGCTCAAGCGCTTTCTCACGGATGCCGGCGTCCGCGCCGAGATCATGGAGGATACCGTCCCGCCTCGCAAACGGGAAGAATGGGTGGCAAACCACCTCCGGCAGGGTATGCAGGTGATGATCGTCAATCCGGCCAAAATTGAGAAAGGCTGTGCGTCCGTAAGGACACCTTATTTCGTGTGATACGAAAGCTGCCCGAGGACTGTTAGAAATTCTGCTGTTGGCATAACAGCAACAAAAAGTATCATTGATTTTCCCGCAAATGAAAAGAATCACGCATATCAAGCGTGGTTCCCGATAAGTCGATAAATTGGAATCTGCTATTCCTTTGATTTGCTCCCGAAAATAACCAAAACCAATTCAATAATACCCAAAACAAGACCGATATAGAAAAAAGGTGCCTGGAACTGCAAAATTATTTCCAAGCAATAGTAAGGCTAACCCTATCATCATGGTTCGATTTTTCATAACTCGTACCTCCGGAAAATTCCAATTTATTGAGATTAAAAAATTAACCAAAAACTGATGGTTCAACAGCCTATAACAATGTAAATTCCACAGTCAGTGGCAGTAAGGTGGTGAGTGTAATGCTTACGTCGCTTACGCCACAAGATGTCATAGTGAAACGCTTTATCAGCTATTGCTGGAAAGCAATTGAAAATCAGACAAGTGAAGTATACAGATTTTTGCGAAAAGATGCACTATGCCATATTCCGGGTGCGCTGTTCTTTGAGGCCATTCCACAACCGGTAAATGTGATACATCTGACAGGCGCAGAATTTGTAATTGGGGATATTTGCGTGCCTGTTTATGACAGCGATCTTGCTGACGCACTAAAACAGCTTTCGATAACACAGCGAGAGATTATCTTGCGTTCCTATTTTCTACAGCAAACAGATCAGGAGATAGCTTCAAGTATGAAGCTGACCAGAGAAAAAGTAAGCTACCAGAAACGGAAAGCGATGAAACAACTCCGAGAATGGTTTGTTGGGGAAACGTGTGAAGAGTAAAGCAAAAGAGAAACGGATTCTAAGCTATGATACGGTCAAAAAAGCTGTACATGGAGACGAACAGGCAATGCTACGGGTTGTACATTTCTTTCAACCGATAATCCATTCGAACGCCTTACGCCCGTGTATTGATGAGCAGGGTAACTATACATTTTACGTTGACCGGTTTGTCAAGGGGCATATTGAAAACGGGCTTTTAAGGGCGAATTGGGATTACCAGAAGTACTGGAACAAATAATCGCTTTTTTCATCGGCTTCCCCATGGGGATTTATAAAATGATTATGGGGAAGCCGATGAAAGGCGGCTGCAGTATGAGCCTTGACAAGTAAAGAGCATGGATGCGTTCCTATGAAGTAAGCGCCGGAAAGTTGCAATCCGCTGGGTTAAATGAGCAGATCAACAGCGACCATCGGCGGCTGAATACCTGCGGACCTAACATGGTAATTGCAGTTTAATTATGAACAAAGATTAGAAACCGAAATATGGGCGGTATGTGCCACAGACGTATGATGAGCCTGATTGAAAAACGCAATTGACAGTCATGCGAGATGAGATGATCCGCTGTACCCTATTGCATTGGAATAGAGGGCTTACCGCTATTCATATAATGTATTAGCCAATCGTGGAAAGGAGGCTAATCATGGCAAATGATGATAAAAACCAGATACTTTGCAGAAGTGTTTTCAAAAGCGGCGAAAGCACGACTTCAAAGGCTCAATTCACAAAAAAGTGGGCTGAGATGATAAATAGAATAGAGAAAAACAAGACGGTGCGCCTTACAAAATAGCAATGACAAGCTGTTTTCTGCATGGTATAATATGCAAGAAGCAGCTTGTTCCTATCTCTAAGGAGATATGAATATGAAAGTAGCTATTTATTGCCGCTTATCTGAAGAAGATAGAAACAAGCAATTTGAAACGGATGACAGCAACAGTATTCAGAACCAAAAGGCGATGCTGCTGCAATATGCTATGGAACAGGGGTGGGAACTTTACAACATTTACAGCGACGACGACTATACCGGTGCTGATAGGCGACGACCGGAATTTAACCGTCTACTAAAAGACGCGGAGCAACACAGGTTTGATATTATTCTTTGTAAGACGCAATCACGCTTTACTCGTGAACTTGAGTTGGTGGAAAAATACATTCACGGTTTATTCCCGATATGGGGCATACGTTTTATCAGTATAGTTGACAATGCAGATACCGCAAACAAGGGCAACAAAAAATCACGACAAATTAACGGGCTTGTCAATGAGTGGTATTTAGAGGATATGTCTGATAATATCCGCAGCGTCTTGACGAACAGACGGAAAAACGGTTTTCATATCGGTGCATTTGCTCTTTATGGATACAAGAAAGATCCCGACCAGAAAGGGCATTTGATAATCGATGAAGAAGCGGCAGCCGTTGTCCGTGAAGTTTTCACCCTGTTTTCACAAGGATACGGAAAAACTGCAATCGCCCGTATACTCAATGACAGGGGTATACCTAATCCAACAGAATATAAACGTCTGCATGGCTTGCGTTATAAATCGCCGAAAACAAAAAACAGTACCCTTTGGAAATACTATTCTATTTCCGATATGCTGCTAAACGAAATCTACATTGGCAATATGGTGCAGGGAAAATATGGAAGCGTGTCTTATAAAACCAAACAAAATAAGCCGCGTCCGAAAAGGGATTGGTATCGTGTTGAGGGAACACATGAGCCTATTATTGACAGGGAGTTGTGGGATAGGGTGCAGGCATTGCTTGTACAGCGAGCAAAGCCCTTTGACGTAGGCACAGTCGGTTTATTTGCAAGAAAAGCCCGTTGTGCAAATTGCGGCTACACTATGCGTTCTTCTAAATCAGCCCCTCGGCGCGGCGGAAAGCATTATCTAAAATGCTCTAACCATCATGTAACAAAGGACGCTTGTATTGGTTCCTTTATCTCTGTTGATAAACTGGAAAGAATGGTTATCGACGAGATCAATAAACTGGCGGTCGAGTATCTTGATAAAGACGAGTTAGAACAGAACATAGAATTTTGTGATAACTTGCAGGGACAGAAAAAATGCTTGCTCTCTGACATAGCTGTTTATGAGAAAAAGGTTGCCGAGCTTTCCAAAGGTATCCGTGAACTTTATATGGATAAGGTAAAGGGGTTAATATCCGAAAATGATTATGTGGAAATGTCAAAGGACTTTACTACGGAGCGAGCCCGATTGGAACGTGGGATTGTTGACGGACAAAAACAGTTAGGCGAAATCGAGGAAAAAATCACGGTGGGCGATAACCGCCGTCAAATTATCGAACAATATTCCAGCTTGGAACACCTTAATCGTGAAATCGTGGAAATACTGATTGATTACATATCTGTCGGCAAGCGTATTCAGGGAACAAGGGACGTTCCGATTGAGATTCACTGGAACTTTTAATTTAAAGTTGTTCTTATATGATTGCACCATCTGCTGCCATATCCTCGAACAGGTCGGTGATCGGATCCCCCTTGGACTGGAACGTCATGGCGCTCCACGGCGTGCCGGAGGCGAACTGCGGATAGATACCGGTCGTATGATCGACAAAATAGGTGTCGAAGCCGCCCTCTTTGATCTGTTCGGGCGTCAGGTTGCGGGTGAGCTGGTACACAATAGCGGAGATCATCTCCATGTGCGCCAGCTCCTCTGTACCTGCGGCGGGGTCGAAATGACGCCCGCCGGATTTGACAGCCCGCGCCCCGTGGCGCTATAATAGGTGCATTAAGTACAGGGAAAAGAGCGGATGAACGGATGAAAGAAGTCGTAGCCGCCCTGATTTGGGACGGAGACAGGTTTATGATCTGCAAGCGGCCGGCGCATAAGGAGCGCGGCTCGCTCTGGGAATTTGTGGGCGGTAAGGTCGAGCCGGGCGAGAGCCAGTCCGAAGCGCTGATCCGTGAGTGCAGGGAGGAGCTTGCGATCACCGTTGCGCCGGGTGCGTCGTTTATGGAGGTCACGCATGTGTATCCAGATATGTCCATCCACCTGACGCTGCTCAACGCCCGCATCACCGCAGGGGAACCGCAGCTTCTGGAGCATGAGGCGCTGCGCTGGATCACACCGGCGGAAATACCGGAATATGAATTCTGCCCTGCGGACGAGGCGATTCTCACCCGCCTGCGCGGGGCGGCCGAGTAAAAACCAGTACGCAAGGAGGACGGCGTTTATGCTGGCGTATACCTATATGGAGCGCGGGAAATTCGCGCTCAGAAACAAGCCCGTGCCGGTCGTTCAGGACCCGCACGACGCGGTCGTGCGCGTGACGCTGGCGAGCATCTGCACGAGCGACCTGCATATCAAGCACGGCTCTGTGCCGCGCGCGGTGCCGGGCGTGACCGTCGGGCATGAAATGGTCGGCGTGGTCGAGCAGGTGGGCGCGGCGGTCACGGCGGTCAGACCCGGCGATCGGGTGACGGTCAATGTCGAAACGTTCTGCGGCCGGTGCTTTTTCTGCGAGCACGGCTATGTCAATAACTGTATCGACCCGAACGGCGGCTGGGCGCTTGGCTGCCGTATCGATGGGGGACAGGCGGAATACGTCCGCGTGCCGTATGCCGACCAGGGGCTGAATGTGATTCCGGACGGCGTTTCCGACCGTGAGGCGCTGTTTGTGGGGGATGTGTTGGCGACCGGCTTCTGGGCGGCGCGCATCGCGGAGATCAAGCCCGAAGATACCGTGCTGATTCTGGGCGCCGGCCCGACGGGTATCTGCACGCTGCTCTGCGCGCGGCTGCGCGGCCCGGGCAGGGTGATCGTCTGCGAGCCGGATCCGGTGCGCCGCCGTTTTGTGGAGGAGCGGTATCCGGAGGTGCTGACCGTAACGCCGGAGCAGGCGCCAGATTTTGTCCGGCGATACAGCCGGCATGGCGGCGCGGACGCGGTACTCGAGGTGGCGGGAACCGCAGACAGCTTCCGGCTTGCCTGGGAATGCGCGCGCCCCAACGCGGTGGTGACCGTGGTTGCGCTGTACGACGCGCCGCAGATGCTGCCATTGCCCGATATGTACGGCAAAAACCTGACCTTCAAGACCGGCGGCGTGGATGGCTGCGACTGCGCGGAAATCCTGCGCCTGATCGCGGCGGGCCGACTGGACACAACGCCCCTGATTACGCATATTTTCCCGCTGTGCGAGATCGACGCGGCCTATGACCTGTTTGAACACCGGCGCGACAATGTGGTTAAGGTCGCGGTCACGACCGAGGGATAAGTACGGGAATGACAGAAAGGCCGCCCAAAAGGGCGGCCTTTCTTTGCTTTTCAAGCCGGTCAGTCAACGAGCTTGTCAAGCTCCTTGACGTATTCCGTGCCGCTTGCGGTCTTGTGCTCGGCCTGCTTGGCGTACATGCCGACCGCGGCGGCGGACTTGCGGATCGGCTGCATGGTACCCGCGCCTGCGACGCAGCCGCCCGGACAGGCCATGCCTTCCAGCAGGTAGCCGTTGTACTTGCCGGCCTTGGCGGCGGCAAGCAGGTGGCGGCATTCACGCAGGCCCTCTGCGTTGGCGATTTTGACCTCACGCTCAGGGTACTTCTCCTTGATGACGTTGACGACCGCCTGCGCCACTCCGCCGGAGACGGCGAAGTTGCGACCGTCGGTCGAAGCGTCGTTGACGCCGTTCGGATCCTCCGGCACCATGGTCAGCTCAACATGCTTGGCGTCAAAGATACCGGCCATTTCCTCAAAGGTGAGTACGAAATCCACTTCGCTGCGAACGTCGGTGCGCATGGCCTCGAGCTTTTTCGCCGCGCACGGCCCGATGAATACGACCTTGGCGTTTTTGTGCTGGTGCTTGATCAGGCGCGCGGTCAGCGTCATGGGCGTGAGCGCCATGGAGATGCAGTTGGCATAATCGGGGTACAGCTTTTTCGCCATGGTCGACCACGCGGGACAGCAGGAGGTCGCCATGAACGGCAGCTTTTCCGGCACCTCTTCCAGGAAGTCGTCGGCCTCCTGCGCGGCGCACAGGTCCGCGCCGATCGCAACCTCGAAAACGTCCGCAAAGCCGAGCTGCTTCATCGCGGCGCGCAGGCGGCCGGGCGTGACCTTGGGGCCGAACTGGCCGACGAACGCGGGCGCGACGGCGGCGTAAACGCGCTCGCCCGACTGGATCGCGCGGATGACCTGGAAGATCTGGGACTTATCCGCGATCGCGCCAAACGGGCAGTTGACCAGGCACATGCCGCAGGAAACACACTTGTCGTAATCGATATCCGCCTTGCCGTTCTGGTTGGTGCGGATGGCGTCCATGCCGCAGGCGGCGGCGCAGGGGCGCTTCTGATGGATGATCGCGTTGTAGGAGCAGACCTCCACGCAGCGGCCGCACTTGATGCACTTTTCCTGGTCGATCACCGAACGCCCGTTATAGCGGGCGAGCGAAACGGCGCCCTTGGGGCAGACCTCGACACACGGATGCGCTAAGCAGCCCTGGCAGCCCTCGGTCACGACGACCTGGTTCTCCTTGCAGCCGTGGCAGGCGAATTTGATGATGTTGATCAACGGCGGTGTATAATAGGTTTCGGGCTTGTCGGCGGCCTCGATGCCGTCCGAAATGGGAGAGTGGTCGGCCGCGCTGCGGTAGGGCAGGCCCATGGCTAGGCGCAGCCTCTCGCCGACAATGGCGCGTTCCAAAAAGATGTCGTTGCGGAAATTGCCGACCTCGCCCGGCACGATCTCATAGGGAAGCTCTTCGATCCGTTTGTCCACCTGCCATTCAGTATGGTAGGCCATACGGGCTACCTCGCGGAAAATCCTGTGGCGGATCTCCTGGATACGGGTCTCTACGCCTCTCATTCTTTCTTCGTCCCCCTCAATATAGTTATGATATGATAAATCCTGTTTTTACAGTAAAATCGGGCTGCTTTACAACCATCATAAGCATACAGCAAAACACAATTGTTGTAAAGAAAGAAATTGTAGAAAATTTAACAAATTTCTGCGGTGCGGACAACGTCCGACTGTGCGGGAAGTGGAAAGCGGCGGGGAGGCGGCGCATATCCTCCTGATAGAGGAGGCGATGGAATGTACAGGCAGCCGGTGATGAAAGGGGAACGCGCGCGGCCGGCCGGACCGCGCTTTTGGGAGGCCTGCGGCAGGGCGCTGCTGGCGGAGGCCGAGGCCTGCGGTCTGCTGGACGCGGCGGCATACCCGCGGGTGGAACGGGAGCTGCGGCGTCGTTTGAACGATCTGGCGGCAGGACGGGAGGCGCGGCCGTGATTTGGGCCGCGGCCTATTGCCGCGTGTCCACGGACAAGGAGGACCAGGCGGGCTCCTTTGCCAGCCAGCAGCGGTATTTCGAGGCGTTTATCAGCCGCCAGCCCGACTGGGCGCTGTACCGGATCTATGCGGATGAAGGCGTGACCGGCACTTCGACAAAGCGGCGCGCGGCGTTCAACCGCATGATGGCCGACGCGCGTGCGGGCCGTTTTTCCTTGCTTCTGACCAAGGAGGTCAGCCGCTTTTCGCGCAATATCCTGGATACGGTCGCGTATACGCGCGAGCTGAAGCAACTCGGCGTGGGCGTGCTGTTCCTGAGCGACGGAATCGACACGCGGGACGCGGATGCCGAACTGCGGCTGTCCATCATGGGTTCGATCGCGCAGGAGGAGAGCCGCCGCACCTCGGCGCGCGTCAAGTGGGGGCAGACGCGCCGCATGGAGCAGGGCGTAGTGTTCGGCCGCTCGCTGCTGGGCTACACCGTGCGGGACGGGGTACTTACGGTTGAACCCGAAGGGGCGGCGGTTGTCCGGAGGATTTTCCGCCAGTACGGGGAGGAGAAAAAAAGTACCGGCGAAATCGCGCGCGGCTTGGAGGCGGCAGGCTGCCGCACCAGTCGGGGCGGCGCGTCGTGGTCGGGCAGCCATATCGTCAAGATCCTCCGAAATGAAAAATATGTGGGGGACCTGATACAGAAAAAGAGCATCACGCCGGACTACCTTTCCCATGCAAAGAAATACAACCACGGGGAGGAGGAAAAGATCATCCTGCGGGACCACCATGAGGCGATCGTCAGCCGGACGCTGTGGGAGACCGTGCAGCGGGAGCTGGAACGGCGGCGGCGGCGCGGTGGCGCAGGAGCCGGCGCGGGGGCGGGGCATCCGTTTTCCGGCAGGCTGCGGTGCGGGCAGTGCGGCAGCGCACTGGTGCCGCGCCAAAAGCGCCGGAAAGACGGGAGCCTATACCGGCGCTGGGTGTGCGGCCGGACCGTGTGCGGCGGGAAGCACACGTGCAGCATCGGCTGGGGCCTGCCTGAAGCGGCGGCGTGGTTCATGCTGCGGCAGGCTGTGGAAAGCCTCGTATTCGATTGGGACGCGGCGGTGCAGGCAGCGGCCGGGGCGGTCACAGCCGCGATGGAGTCCGGCGGCGCGGAGGACGCGGAAAGACGGCGGGAGCAGGCCGAAAAACTGCGGCGGAAAAGGCTGCGCGCCTTGGACGCTTTTCTGGAGGGGGCGATTACCCAGGCCGAGCTGCGCGGGCTGACGGAGCAGTATGACGGGCGGCTCGCGCGCCTGCAGGCACAGCCCGCGGCGGCGGCCGGTTTGCAGGAGGCGGCGGAGCGGCTGCGCGCGGCCCTGCGGCGAGAGTCGGGCTGCGGCGACGCCTTTTACCGCACCCTGCTGGACGGAATGGAGATCCGGCCGGATGGAACGGCGGCGCTCCGGCTGCAGGGCATACCGCAGGAATGGGTATTCACCGTAAAGGGGCCGGTATGACCCCGCCGTACCGATATCGGTCAGGATAGCCTTGCACTCCTTGTACGGCATGGCATAGCGCTGGTTGAGGTAACGCATGGAGGCGCCCAGCTCGCCGTCCGGTCCGCCAAGCTGGGTAATAACGATCTTGGCGGTCTGCGGGTCGGGATTTTTGATCTTGACAGGGAACTGTAAGCGTTTATCATATGACCACATTAATTATCCTCTCCTTCCCACGGCCACGGGTCGCCGAGACACGCGCCATACCATGACTTTCCCGCGCGCCGCAGGTAAGGAGGGAGCGTCTTTTCAACTTCTTGATTTGACAAAAGTGCTGTTTTCTGTCATAATTTTTATAGACAAAATATACAAAGGGGACTACGCGGCGCTGCAGGGGGGCAGCGCCGTGCGGAGAGAGGGCGCCGCGCGCGTTTGCGCGGCTTGCCGTAAAACGGAAGCGGAGGCAGGAACAGAGAAGGGAGAGGAGTTGCCTTTGGTTAAATTTGAACATGTTTCGCTGTCTTATGGGAGCCAGCAGGTGATTTTCGATTTGAGCTTCGAGATTCCGGACAACAGATTCGCCATCCTGATCGGCCCGTCCGGCTGCGGCAAGACAACGACGCTCAAAATGATCAACCGGCTGATCCAGCCGGACAGCGGACGTATTTTTGTGGATGGGAAGGATATCGCCCAGGAGGACAAGGTCGAGCTGCGCCGCCGCATCGGCTACGTGATCCAGCAAATCGGCCTGTTTCCGAACATGACGGTGGCGCAGAATATCTGCGTGGTACCCAGGCTGCTGAAGTATCCGAAAGATCAATGCGAGCAGATCGTGCGCGACATGCTCGCCATGGTCGATATGCCGTATGAGCAGTACGCGCACAAATACCCGTCTGAAATGTCCGGCGGGCAGCAGCAGCGTATCGGCATCCTGCGCGCGCTGGCCGCGTCGCCGCCGATCGTGCTGATGGACGAGCCGTTCAGCGCGCTCGACCCCATGACGCGCCGCACCTTGCAGCAGGAGATGAAATCCTTACAGCAAAAGCTGAACAAGACCATCGTGTTCGTCACGCACGACATGGAGGAAGCGCTCGACCTGGCTGACCTGATTATTTTCATGAACCACGGCCGTATCGAACAGATGGCCACGCCCGAGGAAATGCTTGCGCATCCCGCGACTGGACTGATCCACGATTTCCTTGGCAAGCATATGCCGGACAGCGCGGCCGCCGACCTCAAGGTAAAGTCTGCAAATAAAAAGTCAATAGGGGGAATGGAGAAAATGATGAAAAGAAAAAGGGCATACCCAAAGCGGCCAGATGGTAAAATGCGCTGGCCAGATAGGAAGATATGTATCAAGG
>NZ_JACOPL010000031.1:0-10793 GCF_014287995.1 Agathobaculum faecis | reverse complement strand
GCTCCTGCGTGGGCGGGGTGAGGGCGGCAGCAGCCATCCTGTAAAACTCTTTGACCTCTGATATGCCGGTCATATTCACGGCGTGTTCTGCAAATTTAATCGCTTCTTCCCGCGTCATTCCTGTTCCTCCTCATATATCTCCACTTCGATCCGTGTGACTGCTCCCAAGGCGACGTGCCTTTGCCTGCCGTCGCAGTTCTGCTTCACGCGCTTCCCACTCTGCCACGGTTGGGCCGCCTGGGTACATCGGCCTGTTCATGTTCCGCTCCGCTGGATCTACCTTGTCCGACTTTGGTGCTGTGGCTTCCAGATCGGCCGCGGTCAGCACACCGTCCCGCTCATAGCCTTGCAGGATAGTCCGCAGATAGGCGGCAGGCTTGCGCGGATGCTTATTTCCGGTCTGGCGGGAAGCCTCCATAATGACCGCTTCCTGCATACCGGCCTGTATCAGACGGGCAATGTCCAGCCGGAAATTATCATCAATCTCTGTTCCGATTAGCCGCTCCAGATCAGCAGCCAGCGCCTCAGCGCGTTCTCTGCTGTTCTCTGCTATACTGTGCTTTTCTGTACTCTGCTTTTCTCTGCTTTTCTGTTCTCTGCTTTGTGTACTTTTCGTCCGATCATCTTCATTTATCGGGCGATTTCCCGTATTTATCGAACGAGAAATAAAAGATTGCAGAATAACAGACTTCGAGCTGAGCTTTTTCATTTCCGTTTCGGACAAAAGCCAGATGTCGAAGTTCACGTCTGCATACTTCCGGTCAACTGTCGCGGCATAGTATGCTTTCTGCGCTCTGATCGATGTGATGATGTTACGCCTGAACAGGTCGCCGCTGAATAGTTCACACGCCGCCAGCTCGTCTATCACATTCGCTATTGTTTCGGAAGAGGTCGAATACCGCCCATTAAGCATATCCCCGACCTGCCAAATCACGTCCTCCCGCTGTTCTCCGCCGTATGGGATGTAGTACCCCTTATCCCGATACAGGATGCACAGGAGGGCAATGTATATCACTTGCGCCAGATATCCGTATTTCTGGCGCGGCCTCCGCAGCTTTGGATCACTGAGAAGCCCTACATCAAAAGGGAAATAGTCAAGCCCCTGTTTAGGCTGCCTGCCCACCGCATCACCTCCAGCCGGGCAAGGCTGGGGCGGTCTGCGCCGCCCCGCGCCGGATTGCCTTGCACCTTATTCCTTACAAATCACAATATTGATGCCCGGGAACTCCTGCCGGAAACGTGCCTCCCAGGCAGCTGCCCGGCTGTGCGCTGCGGACAGGTGCAGCAGATAGATAGTCAGTACGCCGGACAGGTCCTGCTTGTGCAGCCAGCGGATCACGTCCGACAGTTCAAAATGGCTGTGCCGGATGCGCTCCTTGAGCGCTACAGTCAGGCGGTCGCTGTACTCAAGCAGCGCGGCCTCGTAGTTGCATTCCACAGCGATATAGGTCAGCCGGTCGGCCCTGACGCCCAGGTTCGCCGTGTCCACCGCAAACAGCAGGCGCTCCCCTGTGCGGCCGTCCCCGATCAGAAATCCCAGCGGCTCCTCCGTGTTGTGGAACGTCCGGAACGGCATGACCGTCAACGCGCCGAACCGCAGCGCCTCCCCCGCCCGCATGATGCGAGCTGCATCCATCGCATCCTTGTGCGCCGCCGCTGTACCATAGCTCATGTAGACCGGCACGCCATGCTTCAGCAGCTGCGCCGCGGCTTTGGCGTGATCCTGGTGCTCGTGGCTCACGAGGCAGGCCGTCAGGCCGGAGACCTGATAGCCGAGCCGCTTTTGCAGCTCCTTAAAAGTCAGCCCGCACTCGAGCAGCAGCGTGGTGTCCCCGTCGCTCACTACATAGGCATTCCCTTTGGAGCTGCTCGCCAGTGATGCAAACGTCAAATCGGACACGCCTCCCCCTGGTCTTCCTGCGCGGCGCCGGCCGCGGACGGGATATTCAGCTTCTCCTCCGGTGGGTCGGCCGCGAACTGCGTGGACTTGCGGATGATATCCTGAATCCACTCGGGCAGCTTGCCGAACGCCTCCATGTCCGGATCATCCGCGTCAAACACGAGAACCTCGCTTTCGATTTTCGGAACAGGGATACCCTTCGGGAAGCCGGTCACTGCCTCGATCTTGTTGTGCCGGCTGCCGTCATCCTTTTCGGCCACGGACACGCTCAGCATGGCGCCCTGCCCTGCCATTTGCATTAAGTCGAAGCCATCGCCCGCTGGGTCTAGCTCTGCGTCGCTGAGCGCTTTGCCACGCCATGCGGTCAGCATCTGGTACAGACCGCTGCGCTCATGCAGCGATACTGTATACCGGCGGGAGGACAGCCACCGCGGCTTGTCCTCGCCGTCCACCTGAACGCGCTCGTCCGGTATCTCGAAAAGGAACAGACATTCCTCTGCATACTTGCCCTGCTTCTGCTTATCGAACTGCTTATACTGCTCGCCGAGGTCGATCACTCCGATGCACACCGCCATGTAGGTGCCGCCATCCATCGGCGGGATATTATTGGCAGGTTTGCGCCTGGCCTTTAAGCTCATTCCAATCTCAACTCCTTATCCTCCGCAGAAACGACCAGCCGCACGACCTGTGTACCGGCGTTCTGCAGTTTGGTCACGCTCTCGGCGTTGTCGATAAATAATGGTACATGCCGGTCATAGTGCTGAGAAAGCGTTTCAATAATGTCCAGCCCCACATTGATCTGCATCGCATTGTTCAAATCCGCGTATGGCACATTTCCCACCGTTACATCACAGCAGTCCATAAGACCGCCGTTGACCTGCTCCGAATACAGGCGAAAACGTGCCAATCGAAAATGGCTGTTTACCGACTGCTCCACCGACTGCACACGGAACCGCGCGAACTCCTCGCACAACTCTATCATGCGGTCTGTTTCCTCCACCTCTGCGGCGGCGCGGCGCTGCTCCTCCCGCAATTCAGTCACGCGGCGGCGGGTATCTGCGAGCGTCTGCTCTTTGGCGAGCATAGTATCATTCTCAAGAAGTTGGGCCGTGATCTCCTTGTACTCGTTTTCCAGCCGATCGCGTTCTGCCTGCTTGTCCGTGCGCAGTCGCTCGATTCGGCGGTTGCAGTCATCCATAGCGCGGCCGATCGCGTCTTTACGGCGCCGATAGTCCGGCAAATCCTCAATCACCGGCGCCGCGGGCGGGGTATAATCAGCCAATGCGCGTGCAGTTTGATCGGCAGTCGCCTGTAAGCTGGGCAGGGATGCCTCTACCTCCTGCAGCCGTGCCTGCATGGATGCAATGTCGGCCTTGAGCAGTTTGCTGTCCTCGAGCAGGCCGTTCTTGCGGTCCTGCTTGCTGGTCTCAAACCGCTGTTTTGCTGCCTCCAGCTCTGCCGCCGGAAGGTCCTGCCCGCAGGTCGGGCAGGTGCCGCCGGCAAACTGCTCCTTGTCGATCGCACGCCAACGGATGCGATAATCTTCCAGGCGGGTATTCCCGTCCGCAATGCGCTGCTGCAGGTCGGACTGTATGCGCTTGGCCTGATCCAGCGCTTCCCGTGCCTGTTCGTCTGCGTGCATCAGGGCGGCCGTATCATCCTCCGCCGGCACATACTGGCTGTCCCTGTGCGCGCGGTTTTCGTTTTCCAGACCGCGCAGCTTGTTCGCCAGCGCGTCGCGCTCGTTCTCAGCCTGAACAGTCAGCGCGTCGCCGTCCAGCTTGACCAGTTCGGTCTGTACCCGCACACGGTCTTTCCGCAGCATCTCGGCATGTTGGCGCGCGGATTCAAACGGCAGTCCGGACAGTTCTGCGGCCATGCGCTCGCACTCATCTATACGGATGGGCAATGCATTGAGCGATGCGTTCGCGCCCTTGCGCTGTGCCATGAGCGCCGCCTTGTAGTCGTCCACCGTGCGCCGCCCTGCCTTTTCCGCCAGCTCCGCGAACTGCGGCGCACCGGCCAGCAGCGTCCTGTCGTCCGGCAGGCCGCAGACCTCGGCCAGCAGCGCGCGGCGGTCCTTCCAGTGCATGTCCCGCGCAAACGCGTACACGCTGGTGAGCAGCTTGAAGTGCTCCTCGTCTATGTAGTCCGAGATGATGCGCTTGTACTCGTTTTCCTTGCGCGGTACGTCGTCAATGAAGTAGTCCCGTTTATCGCCCGCATAGCGCGCCTCCGCGCTGCCACGGTGTTTTTCCCACTTTTCGCGCAGGGTCTTGCGCAGCTTCAGCACCTCTCCGTTCACGGAGAGTACTGCGGTGACCTCCGGAGTTACGCCTGCCGGTAAATCGATCGGCTTGACTGAAAAAGTGCCGCTTCCGTGGCTGTCCTTACCGAACAGCAACCAGGTCAGCGCGTCGTATACTGTGCTCTTGCCCGTCGCATTATCGCCGTACAGGCTGTTCACGCCGCTGTGAAAATCCAGGTGCAGGCTGCGGATACCCTTGAAATTCGAGATATCCAAACTTCTGATCTCAATATCCATCAGCCGACCCTCTCTTTCACAATGCCGAGGAAATCGGCGAGGCCGTCTACCGCGCAGAATGAAATTGCAAACGGCTCACTGCCGTCCCCAATATCCACGCTGACGATATCGCTGGCATAGTCTACGACTGCCGAAAACTTGCCGTTTGTTATTTTTTCAGTTAATGTCTCAATTTTCATTGACTTCCCGCCTCCTTGCGGGTATTATAAAGGTGAATTCATAATTTTTTGCTTGGCCGTCTCGGAATTGCCGTTCCGTGGCGGCTTTTTTCATGAGGCATGATTGTCCTCCCACGCAGCGCGGCGCATACGGTTAAATCGCCGCTGCCGCTTCTGCTCCTCGCGCCGCCGGTACCGCTCCAGCCACACCAGCGCGGACACGATCCACGCCAGCAGCACCCACGCAATCGCTGTGAGCAGCGCGCCGCTGTCCGAGGCCACCGCCGCCGCGAAGGGTACGGCCAGCCAAGCGGTAAAAAGTTTATGTTTCATTGCTTTTCCTGCCCTTTCAACCTTGCCAATTCAACATACAGTTCATTTTTCTCTTTTTTGTATGAGATCCTCATCTCGTGTGTAAGCTCCTTGTTCAGAAAATGGTTAATTTCGTTCAGCCGCTTGTAGATCTGCATAATGCGTTCGTTCATGATGCCGCCTCCATTTCCAACTGCGCAAGCCGTGTCGCTACGTCACGGATGTGGTAGTAGATATGTTTCCCCGAACGAATGCGGGGTACCCCTTGCAGGAATTTATAAGTTGTTTTTACATTGCATCCTATGTAACTGGTCAGGTCGGTTGCCGTCATCATGCCAGGCCCGATCTCTTCCGGCGGTCCGCAGCCTTTCATCCGACGCCGCGCGACGTGCCGCTCCAGTTCTATGCGCAAATCTCTGATACGGTTGGTGTAAAACATCTGTGTCCTCCTTCCTTTTATACTGCTTGTCCTTTCCTGCCTCATCTTCTAAAATGGAAGCAGAAAGGAGGTGGATTACCATGTATTACATGCTTTGCTGTGACATTTCGACCCTTTGTTGTACGGCTGCCGATTTAGAAAGCATAATCGCAGACTTCTCTACGCGCTACCATAAACTCAGTGATAATCTTTGGCTTTTCTGCACACCTAAGACCAAAGCTATAGAGTCTTATGTATCGCCGGAAAAGTACCTTGTACTTTACGCTTTGCAAGACTACCTAACACCAGATAATAGAGTATTTGCTTTCGCTATTCCGAAAAACGGATACTGCTATGAACTCCCCAAGGCAGCCGAGGAGTTTTTGCTGATTGACGAACCGGATGACGACTGACCTCTCAAATAATCACATACGTCCAGCAGCTTGCGAACGGCTTGGGTGTTGCAACCGCCCTTGCCGTTTTGCTTTGTCATCAGGCTGATTGCCGTCTCGATGTCATCGGCCAGCATATGCAATGTATCTACTGTGATTTCTCGTGTGTTTGCACGTGACATTTTTAATTACTTCCTCATGCTTCAAGTTTGTCCTGTTTATCGGACTTGTGCTGTGCTATGCTGGTCTTGCTCGAAGATCAATTTGCTTTTTATTTCCTTTCGCGACTCTGCTGTGCTATACTGAAATCGGAAAGGGGGTGAACTACGTGAAATCTTCATTCAAGGGATTCGATAAGCTTCAGAAAGAACTGAAGCGTATGCAGCGTAACGTTAATAAAACCATGAGAGAGTTTAATGGCGACGTACCGCTGGAAAAGTTATTGACTACCGCTTTCATAGCAAAGCACACTGCTTTCAATAATTACGAAAATTGGCTTAGTAATGGCGGATTCGTATTTGAAACCCAAGAAGAATACAATAATCTTGATGAGACTGCCTTAGATTCTTATGTAAGAGACAGCACTTGTTTTCAATCTTGGAAAGAAATGCTTGACGCTGCTGCTTCCGAAGCGATCACTGCGTCATTAGATTTCTGATCCACACCACCCGCAAGCGAACCGATCAGTTCTTTTGCTTCACCCAACAGAAGGATCAATCGGTTCGCTTTTTCAATAGCACTGTCGAGCTCATGCAGCTCAACATGCATTTTTATTGTCTCCATCTTCCTCACCTCCTCACGCTTCGGATTTGTCCTGTTTATCGGACTTATGGGTACTGCAAGAGATCGCTAAATCTTTGCTATAATGCGAATAAGCAAAATAAATATAATTCCAGCCGCAGCCCCCTCAAGGTAATACTTCATTGTTTCCTCGCCTCCTCACGGTGTGTGCTTGTCCACTCCATTACCTCATGCTATACTAAGAGCATGAGGAGATGATTTTTGTGAAATTTACTCAGGAAGAAAGAGACGCCTTAAACTATATTTGCCTTGATGACTCCACCAAAATCATTCAATATCTTGAGGAAGAAAAAGAACTGCAACGAAAGCATGATTTATTCATGACGGCCGTCGCGATTATTGGTACTGTCAGTTCCGTTATCGCTGCCATTACCGGCATCATCGTTCTCGTTCAATAGACTATGTAGTTTCCTTACTTCCCTGATCAAGCACACCAGCAAAAGTGTATTTGTGCTTTTGCTTTTTTCTGCTGCTTTTTCGATTCGTTCCAGCCCACTATCGGAAAGTTGAATCATTTTATGTTTCCTCACCTCCTCATACTTCGGGTTTGCCCTTTTTGACTTTGTATCTTTTTAAGTTACTTTGCTGCAAAAAAAATTTCTGTCGGGTTGTCAATATGTAGCATTTGAATCATGATTTCAATTTCATCACTACCAAAAACACCTTTAGCCATTTTCTCGTAAAAGGTTTTTGGTGTAATTCCAATCCTTTCTGCTACTTTTGCCTGAGAGTAACCCCGCTCAGAAATAATTCCTCGCAGCTTATCTGTTTGTATCACCATATCACCTCGTATCTTTTTAAGTTACTCTAAGTATAGCGCCTTTGCGGTAACTTGTCAAGATATTTTCGTATTGACTTAACACATTTTTGTGATATAATAAAGTTACTTCAACAAAGGAGGTTTCTCCTATGAATGTAGGCGATCGTATTAAAATGCGCCGCAAAGAAATCGGTATGTCACAGACTGAATTAGCTGAAAAAGTAGGCTCTACTAAACAGAATATTTATAAATATGAGAATGGAATCATTACAAATATTCCTTCAGATAAAATTGAGGCAATCGCTGCAGCCCTGGCGATCTCCCCTGGTACATTGATGGGCTGGGAAAATAACAAGCCCTCCCTCCCCTCCAACGTGACCCTCATCGACTTCCCCCACCTCCAGCGCATCCCCATTCTCGGTCGAATCGCGGCCGGCGTACCGATTTACGCCGAGGAAAATATCGAAGGATACACCTATACCGACCTCAACGGCGGCGCGGAATATTTTGGCCTGCGTGTCAGAGGGGACAGCATGGATGCGGCTCGCATACACGATGGTGATATTGTTATCATCCGTAGGCAGGACATCGTGGAAAACGGAGAAATAGCTGCAGTTTTAATAGACGATCAGGACGCAACACTAAAGCGTTTTTCCCGACATGGGGATATTGTTACACTGATGCCACAATCAACTAATCCAGTCAACCAGCCGTTTGTTTATAATCTGAAAGAAACAGCAGTTAAAATTCTCGGTTTGGTAGTAAAGGTTGAATTTAGGCCACAATAGAAAAGAGGGCTCACCATGAATAATGAAGAAAAGATTTTATCCCTATCGAATTTGAAAAGAGCCGAAATGAGCACTTTTTGACCGATTTGAGCAAAACCGAATCTTGAACCTTTTCGACAAGGAGTTCTGACCATGGATAAATTATTCTCTGCCCTGGCGCAGCTTGCCCATGACTGCGGCGCGCAAAAGCTGACTCTGTTCGGCTCCCGTGCACGCGGCGACAACCACGAACGCAGCGACATCGACCTAGCCGTGTACGGTATGCCGGAAAAGCAGCAGATTGCCTTCCTGTCCGGTGTTGACGATCTGCCGACGCTGCTCAAGTTTGATATTGTGTTTATCGCCACGTACACCTCCCCTGACCTGCTCACCGAAATCGACCGAGATGGAGTGATTTTATATGAAGAAAACCAAGCGTGACAACTTTGTAAACGCCGTCCAGCGCCTTGCCGAAGCCGTAACGGACTACCACAACATTCCGAACGATACCGTGCGTGACGGCATGATCCAGCGGTTTGAATTCACCTTTGAGCTCGGCTGGAAAGCGCTCAAGGAGTATATGCTTGATGCTGGTATGCAGAATACCATGCAATTCCCCAAGCAGGTGCTGCGCGAAGCCTACGCCGCCGCGCTGATCGACGATGAAAGTGTCTGGCTCGATATGCTGAACGCCCGTAACCAGACATCGCACATTTACGACGACCACACCGCCGCCGTTATTGCAACAAAAATTCAAAAAGCCTACCTGCCCGAGCTACAAAAGCTTGCTGCTCACTGGGTGTAAAAAATCCCGCCCCGGTGTTGGCGCACCAGAGCGGGAGATGGGTAGATGAAAAGATTCGCACTCCTATCATCTACCCTTATTTTACTATACTCAAATCCAGAAGTAAAGTAAGGGAGACATAGAATATGCCAAAACCGAAAAAAGGTGCAGACGGCTACTACCGCCGCTACTTCCGCGTGGACGGCATCGAATATTCCGTCCGCTCCAAGGACTTCCGCGTGCTTGCAGAAAAGGAGCAGAAAAAGCGGGCGCAGCTCGCAGAGCAGGCGCGGCCTTCCGCAGATAAGATGACCGTGCAACTCTGGGGCGACGCTTGGCGCGAAGTCTATACCACCAACCTTCGCAAGGCGTCACAGGAGCGTATCCGCAGCCTGCAGCAGAACTACCTGTATCCGCTATATGGACCGGTCAAGATCGGTGCCGTCAAGCGGATCCATCTGCAAAACCTGCTCAACGACATGGCGAAGAAACGCGCCAAAGATACGGTTAAGCACATGCTGCAAATGCTGACTGCCATGTTTACAGCTGCGGTCGAAGATGATATGATAAATAAAAATCCGGCGGCTGGATTGAGTATGCCTATCTGCCGCCCTCCAGCAACACACAGGGCTATCTCCGAGCGCGAACGGATCATTTTACTGGAAACCGCAAAAACGCATCCTATGGGTGTCCTCGTCCAATTCCTACTGTACACCGGCCTGCGCCCTGGGGAAGTACCGCCGCTGACCGGCGCCGACCTCGACAATGGCTATATCAGGGTCAACAAGGCGCTGGAAGCACGCACGAATGAGATCAAAGAAACCAAGTCAAAAGCTGGTTCGCGCAGGGTACCAGTGATCCCGCGTCTTGCAGCGGTCCTTCCAGACGTGCAGCCAAACCAGTATATCTTCCCCCAACCCCGCGGCGGCCTGATGACCAAGACTGTTATGCGCCGGATGTGGCACAGCTTTGTCTTGGCTATGCAGGAAACGGAAACCGTGCTTGTGGAGCAGAAGCGGCTCCCTATCCTGAAAGAGCAGCTGCCGCCCATGCAACTTTACGACCTTCGCCATACATATTGTACTGACCTCGAGCGCGCAGGCGTACCGATCAATGTTGCCGCCAAACTAATGGGGCATTCAAGCGTCAAGGTCACTGAGCGCATCTACACACATACCGGAGAGGATATGCTCCGGCGTGCCAGCAGCCAGTTATCTGCCTTTTTGAGTGACGGGCATAGTGACGGTAATGATATGGTGAATCGCGGCAAAAAGGCCGCCGAATCATAAAAATACCAGATAGCCAGTATTAAGCAAGAAGTTCACAATAAAACAGGAAAAGCACCGAAAGCAAGAGTTTAAATCTTGCATCGGTGCAAAAAACATGGAGCTGTTGATCAGAGTTGAACTGACGACCTCATCCTTACCAAGGATGCACTCTACCTACTGAGCTACAACAGCATAATACAAAACGGCGATCAAACAGTCGCCGTTTTGTAATGGCGACCCGGATGGGACTTGAACCCACGGCCTCCAGCGTGACAGGCTGGCGCTCTAACCAACTGAGCTACCGGGCCAAATATAAAATTTGGTGGGCCTTCGGGGACTCGAACCCGGGACCGACCGGTTATGAGCCGGTTGCTCTAACCAACTGAGCTAAAGGCCCATATCAACATGGAGTGATAGCACTTTGCCGCCACCATAATATGTGGCGGCAAAGCCTTATCAAATGGCTCCTCAAGTTGGACTCGAACCAACGACCCTGCGGTTAACAGCCGCATGCTCTACCAACTGAGCTATTGAGGAATATCAAGCGAATCCTTTACTGGATTCGCTGGTGTGCGCATCGAGTTATCTTTCCAGGCCGTCGCCAGCCAAGTATTGTCACCGTAAATGAGCTTAACTACTGTGTTCGGAATGGGAACAGGTGTACCCTCATCACCATAGATACGCACTA
>NZ_JACOPL010000030.1:0-11091 GCF_014287995.1 Agathobaculum faecis | reverse complement strand
AGCGCCGTCAGCATGTTCACGGCGTCCTTGGCCTGGATATCGGCCTCGTCCGTGAACGCCGCACCGGCAAACATGGTGAACGCGCATGCGAACGCCAGTACCAGTGCGAGAACCTTTTTGAGATTCTTCATGGGGTTTTTTCCTCCTTTAAAATTTTCAGGCGATTGCTCGCCCTTATTACGTTGACAATCATACCATGCGGGAATAAATGCGTCAAGAAGATTGCGTGAAGTGTAACAAACGGGTAATATTACGCATCCGTGACTGTCACAAAATACGAAAATTACGGGATTATATATAATAAGGTAAGCGCGCTGCATGGATATGCGCGTTTCGCGTGCTGTGTTACGACGCCCGCTCGAACATCTGTACCGGGGGGTATACCGTCTTTTTCCATAAAAATCATACAGGGGATAGAATAACCATAAAACTGGATTTGTCAAGGGGAAGTGTTCCACCCGTCTCCGCCGCGCGGGGGCAATCCGGCGGACGCGGGCGCGATCGGATGCAGGGCGGAAAAGGGCGCATTTTGTCGTCCGGCGGCAGCAGGAAACCCCCAAACCGGCTGGTTTGGGGGCTGATTTCCTCTGTTTTGACCGGAATCACGGCTTTAGAGCCGGTGAACGTGCGGTCATTTTTGATTTTTCGTTCAGATGGTGCGCACCGAGATCATTCCGTCGATCGCGCGGAGGGCTTCGAGGTTGGCTTCGGTGGGCTGCTCGGCCGCGTCCACGATGGTGTAGGCGTAGTCGCCTCTGGAGCGGTTGCCCATGTTCTCGATGTTGCACTTGACCGCCGCGGTGATGGAGGCGATCATGTTCGGGATGTTGCGGTGGATCATGCAGATGCGGTAGCCGCCCTCATACGGCACCTTGAGGTTGGGGAAGTTGACCGAATTGCGGATGGTTCCCTTTTCGAGGTAGTCCACGATTTCCTTGACCGCCATTTTCGCGCAATTGTCCTCGCTCTCCGGCGTGGAGGCGCCGAGATGGGGCAGCGTGACCGCGTTTTCCTGCGCAAGGATCGCGTCAGAGGCGAAATCGGACACATACGCCGCGACTTTGCCGCTTTCGAGCGCGGCAGCCATGGCCTGCTCGTCAACCAGCTCGCCGCGGGCGAGGTTGACGACGCGCACGCCGTCCTTCATCTTGGCGATCGCCTCCGCGCCGATGATGCCGCGGGTGTCCGCGAGCAGCGGGACGTGTACGGTGATATAATCGCAGTTGGCGAAGATCTGGTCCAGCTCGGTCACATGCTTGACCGAACGGGACAGCGCGAGCGCGCCGTCAACCGAGAGGAACGGGTCGTAGCCCCAGACCTCCATATCCAGGCCGACCGCGGCGTTGGCCACCTTGACGCCGATCGCGCCCAGTCCGATCACGCCGAGGCGCTTGCCCGCGATCTCAGGGCCGGCGTAGGTCGCCTTGCCCTTTTCCGCGGCGGGGCCAATGTCCGGCGTGCCGGCAAGGCCCTTGACCCAGTTCGCGCCCTGCACCACCTTGCGGGAGGCGAGCAGCAGCGCGCAGATGACCAGCTCCTTGACCGCGTTGGCGTTCGCGCCAGGGGTGTTGAACACCACGATGCCCTCTTCGGCGCAGCGGTCGAGGGGGATGTTGTTCACGCCCGCACCCGCGCGCGCGATACACTTGAGGCTTTTGGGGAACTGCACGTCGTGCAGCTTGGCCGAGCGGACAAGGACCGCGTCATAGTCCTCAAAATCCTCCGAGCAGGCATAGCCCGCCGGATCGAGCTGATCGAGGCCGATTTTGGAAATTTTGTTATACAGCTTTACGTTAAACACAGGAATCAATCCCCTTTACTCTTTTGGAATGGACGGGCGCGGCGGGCGCGCCCGCGGATCAGGCGTTTTCCGCCGCGAATTTCTTCATGAAGTCGATCAGGTGCTCCACGCCCTCGACCGGCATCGCGTTGTAGATGGAAGCGCGCATGCCGCCGACCGAGCGGTGGCCCTTGAGGTTGCTCATGCCCGCTGCCGCGGACTCCTTGGCAAATTTCGCGTCCAGCTCGTCGTTTCCGGTGCGGAAGGTGACGTTCATGTGGCTGCGGGACGCCTTTTCCGCGACCGCCTTGTAGAAGTCCTGGCCGTCGAGGTAGTCGTACAGCATGCCGCTGCGCTTGGCCGCCAGCTCCTGCATCGCCTTGACGCCGCCCATCTGCTCGACCCACTCGAGCACGAGGCCCAGCACATAAATGCCGTAGGTGGGGGGCGTGTTGTACATGGATTCCTTATCCGCCATGGTCTTCCAGTCCAGCATGACCGGATACTTCTCCAGCGGGTAATGGCCTAGCAGGTCCTCGCGCACGATGACCACGGTCACGCCCGCGGGGCCCATGTTCTTCTGCGCGCCCGCGTAGATTACGCCGTATTTGGAAACGTCCACCGGCTTGGAGAGGATGTTGGACGACATATCGGCCACGAGCGGCACGCCTGCCGGGGTTTCGGGGTCGTACTGGTACTCGGTGCCGTAAATGGTGTTGTTGGCGCAGATGTAGAAGTAATCCGCGTCCGGACGGATGTCCAGCTCGCCCTGCGTCGGCACGCGGTCGAAGTTGCCCTCCTTGGAGGAGAACGCGACATGGATGTCACCGAATTTGACCGCTTCCTTATAAGCGTTGTTGGCGAAGTTGCCCGTGATGGCGTAATCCGCCTTGCCGGTGCGCATCAGGTTCATCGGGATGGCCGCGAACTGGGTCGTCGCGCCGCCCTGCAGGAACAGCACCCGATAGTTCTGCGGGATGGAGAGTACGCGGCGCAGCGCGGCCTCGGTTTCCTTGATGATCGCGTCATATACTTTAGAGCGGTGACTCATCTCCATGACGGACATGCCGGAACCCTTGTAGTTCAGCATTTCGGAGGCACAGCGCTCAAGCACGGGTACCGGAAGCATGGACGGGCCTGCGGAGAAATTGTAGATACGATTGTCAGCCATAGTGAATAGTTACCTGCCTTTCAAATTTCAACATGCTGTTCCAAAAAAGAACGCAGTATTCATTATAATATAAGGGAAAGATATTTACTACGGGAATATAGCCCAAAAATCCATCTGAAAAAGACGAATGTCTGCACATTATGGACAGAGCGTGTGCGGAAGGATTTGCCAAGCGCCCCGCGCGCATGCTATAATAACAAAATACCAGAAGCGTGGGCATGCCAGAGAAAGGGGGCCGCGGCCCATGTTCCATCACAAAAAAAGAGCCCGGGCGCCGCAGCTCACCCACCGCCAGATCAACCGGCTGATGCCGTTCACGGGCGCGCCGCTGTTCCACGCGCTCCAGCTGCTTGCGACCGGCGATTCCGCGCGCTTCCATATGCCGGGGCATAAGGGCGAGCCGCTGTTCAACAGCTATGCGGAGATATTCGCCATCGATTTCACCGAAACCTACGGCACGGGCAACCTGTACCTGGGCGACGGGCCGATCCGCGACGCCGAGGTCGCCGCGGCGCGCTATTTCGGCGTGGACGACTGCTTTTTTCTGACCGGCGGCTCGACCCAGGGCGTCCTCGCCATGCTTGCGGCCGCCGTGGGGGAGGGCGGCAGCGTGCTGCTGGACCGCGAATGCCACAAGTCGGTCTGCTACGCCTGCGCGCTGCTGGATATCACACCGCATTTTATCTCCGCGCCGCTTATCGAGCCGTTCGCGGTGTCGGGCGCGCTGCCCGTGGACGCGGCCGAGCGGGCGCTGCTCGACCATCCGGAGATCCGCGCCGTGCTGCTCACCTCTCCCACCTATTACGGCGTGTGCCGCGCGATACCGGCGTTCGCGGATCTGTGCCGCGCATACGGCAGGCTTCTGCTGGTCGACGGGGCGCACGGCGCGCATTTTCCGGCGCTCGGCCTGCCCGCGCCGGTCGCGGAGGGCGCGGACATGGCGGTGCTCTCCATGCACAAAACGCTGCCCTGTCTGGGGCAGGGGGCGGTCCTTCTGGCCGGCGCGGGCGCGGATAAGCGCGCGCTGCGCGAAAATACCGCGCTGTTCGGCACTTCCAGCCCGTCATACCCGATCATGGCGTCCATCGACCTGGCGCGCGCCTACACCGAAGGCCCGGGCCGAGCCGCCTACCGCCGCGCGGCGGAAACCTGCGGCGACCTGCGGGATTATATCGCGCGCCGCACCCGCTTCACACCGTTGGCCGAGAGCGATTTCCCCGCGCTCGACCCCTGCCGCCTGACGGTCTGCACCGCGGGTACGGATATCACCGGCCGTCGCCTGGCCGACATGCTTTGGAGCGAATACGGCGTGGCCTGTGAGATGGCGGACGACCGCAACGCCGTGTTCATTCTGACCGGCGCGGATACCGGCGCCTCGATCTACCGCCTGCGCCGCGGCCTGCGCTGCCTGTCCGGCCGGCGACGGGAGGAGCCGCTTTCCTTGGCGGCCGCGCCCTTCCCGCCCGCCGCGCGCGTCATGCCCGTGCGGCAGGCGTGGTTTTCGCACACCGGCCGCGTCGCGCCCGCTGCGGCCGAGGGGCTGGTCTGCGCGCGGCCGGTCACGCCCTATCCTCCCGGCGTGCCGCTGCTGTGGCCGGGGGAGAAAATTACACGGGCGCACATTGAACTTATTCGGGAAAGATGGTACAATGAAATAGAAGAAATCACCGTGGTTATCTCGCAGCAGAGCGGAAAAGGGGGACACCTTTTATGAAAATGGTACTTGCGATCATCAATTATGATGATGCACAGGACGTAATCAACAGCCTGATGAAAGCGGGCTTTTCCATCACCAAGCTGGCGACGACCGGCGGCTTCCTCAAGGCCGGCAACGTCACCATCCTGATCGGACTGGAGGAATCCAAGCTGGACGCCTGCTTCGACATCATCCGCGAGCATTCCTCCTCGCGCAAGCAGATCATCCCGACCACCGCCGAGCTGGGCATGGGCTTTTTCCCATCCACGCCCGTACAGGTCGAGGTCGGCGGCGCGACCGTGTTCGTGCTGCATGTCGAGCGGTTTGAAAAGCTTTGATCTCGTTTGACAGTCTGCCGGGCAACACGGCGCTCAAAAGCAGCCTGCGGAACGCGCTGTCCGGCCGTTTCCCGCAGACCGTCCTGCTTTCCGGCGACGATCCCGACGGGCTGAAGACGCTTTCCTGCGTCCTAGCCGCCGCGATCCTGTGCGAGAGCGGTGGGCCGAGGCCCTGCGGGACCTGCCTGTCCTGCCGCAAGGCGGAGCAGGGCGTGCATCCCGACCTGATGATGATCGATGCGGGCGACGAGGAGCTGAAGGTCGATCTCGCGCGCCGCATTAAGGCGGAAAACGCGATCGTCCCCAATGACGGGGCGCGGCGCGTGACTGTGATCTGCCACGCGCAGAACCTCAACCCCATGGCGCAGAACGCACTGCTCAAGGAGCTGGAGGAGCCGCCGGGCTATGCATTTTTCATCCTGGCCGCCGAACAGCCGGACGCTCTGCTGCAGACCGTGCGCTCCCGCTGCACGAAATTCGCGCTCGCGCCGGCCGGCGCCGCGGTTTCGGATGAGGAGGCGGCCGCGCTGCTCGCGCCGTATCTGGCCGCTGTGGCCGCGCAGCGCGAGGAGCGGATGATGCTGGCCGCGCTGGCGCTCGAAAAAACGCCGCGCCGGACGCTGATGGGTGTGCTGGGCATTCTGCAGGCCGCGTTGCGCGACGCTGTGTTTTTCGCCAAAGCCCTGCCGCAGCCGCCTTTGCAGCCCGCGCTGGAAACCGAAGCGCGCGCTCTGGCACGGACGGTACCCGCCAGCCGCCTGCTGGCGGTATATGACTGGATTGGAGAGCTGATCGGTCGGATCGGCCGCAACGCCGCGGCGGCGGCAGTGACCTGTGCGCTGACAAGCGATGTATACCGCATCTGCTTTCTATAATATAGGAGGATATCAGCTTTTGACTACAATTATCGGAGTCCGTTTCAAGCCAAACGGAAAGATGTATTATTTTGACCCGCAGGACATCCCTGTGGAAACAGGGACGGGCGTGATCGTGGAAACTGCGCGCGGCCTGGAGTACGGCGAGTGCGTGCAGGCGAACACCGACGTACCTGACCAGACGGTTGTGCAGCCGCTCAAACGCATGCTGCGCGTGGCGACCGACGCGGACCGAAAAACGCTCGAGCGGAATAAAAAGCGCGCGGACGAGGCGTTTATCGTCTGCAAGCGCAAGATCGAGGAACGCGGGCTGGACATGAACCTGGTCACGGTCGAATGTACCTTTGATATGAACAAAATGCTGTTTTATTTTACGGCAGATGGCCGCGTGGACTTCCGCGAGCTGGTCAAGGATCTGGCCAGCGTATTCCGCACCCGTATCGAGCTGCGGCAGATCGGCGTGCGCGATGAAGCGAAGATGATCGGCGGCTTGGGCACCTGCGGCCGCGAGCTGTGCTGCTCCTCTTATCTGGAGGACTTCCATCCGGTTTCGATCAATATGGCCAAGGATCAAAACCTGTCGCTTAACCCTGCCAAAATATCCGGCACCTGCGGGCGGCTGATGTGCTGTCTCAAATATGAGCACGAAGCCTATGCCGAGCTGCAAAAGGTCACGCCCAAGCAGGGCAGCGTGGTGGATACGCCGGAGGGGCGAGGAAAGGTCATTTCCACGCAAATGCTGCGCGGCACCTGCAAGGTGCAGCTGGACGACAGTCCGGAGCATTCCCTGACCGAGTTCCAGTGCGCAGATTGCTGCGTGGTGAAGGGCGCCTGCCGCAACCGGCAGAACATCGCCGCGCTGGCCGAGGAGCGCCGCAGGCGGGAGGAAGCCGAATCTGTCCGTCCGCCGCGCGCAGAGCGGTCTGCTCAGCCGGACAAGCCCGAACGCGCCCCCTCAGCGGCAGAGCCTGCCGCGCCGGAAAGCGCTTCGGCTGCCGAAGGCGCAACCGGCGACGCCCCCAAGCGCCGTCGCAGACGCGGCGGACGCCGCCGCAGGAAATCCTCCGGTGGGGAAGCGCAGGCGTATCACGAAGAGAAGCCTGTAGAAGAATAAAATACGCCCCTCTTATAAAAGAGGGGCGTATTTTTATAATTATTCTTTTGCATGAATGAATACTCAAATTCCGACTGTTAAGACATGGAAATATAATCCAGGAAGTTCAAAATCAAAAATAAAAATAATAGTTGCAATTATGACCGATCCGTGCTATAATGCGGCATCAAAAAACATCAAAAAATTATTTTTAATGCCATCAGAAAAAGGTTCTCGCACTGGTACTGGCGTTCGCATGCGCGTTCACCATGTTTGCCGGTGCGGCGTTCACGGACGAGGCCGATATCCAGGCCAAGGACGCCGTGAACATGCTGACGGCGCTGGGCGTAATCGAGGGCGACCCCGATGGCTCCTTCCGTCCGGACGCAACCGTTACCCGTGCGGAAATGGCGAAGATGATCTTCGTTGTCCGCAACAACTCCATTGACGACTCGGCTTACGAGAACAACTCCTCTAAGCTGACCGACATCAACAGCCACTGGGCCAAGGGCTACATCAAGTTCTGCGAGTCCCAGGGCATCATCGCCGGCTACGGCGACAACACCTTCAAGCCCGACGCGACCGTAACCGGCGTGGAAGCTGCGAAGATGCTGCTCGTTCTGGCAGGCTACGACGCTGACAAGGCTGGTCTGGTAGGCCACAACTGGTCCACCAACACCCTGCGTTACGCTGGCTCCGCCGGCCTGCTGGACGACGTCAACTCCGGCCTGGAGCAGGGCCTGCCGCGTCAGTACGCCGCGCAGATGATCGCAAATACGCTGGACACCAACCGCGTGAAGTGGTCCACCGACTCCGATTCCTTTGACGATATCCTCAACGGCGGCGTCAAGGAAACTGTCGGCTCCGCTTACATGGGCCTGTCCTACGACTACGGCACCCTGACCTCGATCGAGACCGACTCCCTGACGATCAAGATCGATGCTGACTACGACTCTGATAACTACCACAACTCCGACCGTAACTACAGCAACGGCGACCTGGTCAACTTCACCAAGGTTTCCGAGGACTACACCTCCCTGCTGGGCCAGAAGGTCAAGGTCATGTTCAAGGATGGCAAGACCAACAATGTCCTCGGCGTTTACGCGGTTTCCGACAACACCGTTTACAACACCCTGATGAAGAATGTTGAGCTGGACGGCCAGAAGCTGAAGTTTGAAGGTTCTTCCTACTCTGTGGACAGCACCAAGTCGATCGACCTGACCTTTGTCGGCATTGACGGCGTTGAAACCGACACGGTTGCGTACACCTACTTTGACAAGGATGCTGCTGCGAATGAGCACGACACCAATGGCAACACCTCCTTGGCTGAGGTAACCTTTGTTGACTCCGACGGCAACAACAAGATCGACACCGCGATCGTATTTGAGAAGATCGGCGGCGAAGTGACCAACGTTGCTTCCGACAAGATCACCTTTGCCGGCAAGTCCTACAAGTTTGCCGATGAAATCATCGATGAAGAGCTGGAAGCGGACGATTACGCGGTAATGTCCTACAGCATGTACGAGGACTGCAAGGAAATCGTCAAGGCTGACATTGTCACCGACGAGCTGGAGGGCAGCAAGAACAAGACCTCGGATAACGGCAACTACAGCCAGTACGAGATCGCCGGCACCTGGTATAACATCGACACCACGGACAGCGACACCGGCTATGAGAACGTATCCGTAGGCGACACCGTTAAGGCGTATGTTGCCAACGGCGTTATCCTGAACGTTGACACCGACGACGGCACGGGCGCAATCCCGACCAATGTCGCGGTTGTTGTCGGTAACGGCAGCGGCTCGACCACCCTGTACGGCGATCAGGTCAAGCTGCGTTACTTCGACGGCACGCTCAAGACTGTCACGATCGACAGTGATAACAGCATCGCAGGCAACGACACTCAGCTCGGCCGTGCGTACAAGGTTTCCGGCAGCGACAGCGCTACCAAGCTGGAAGAGCTGAAGAACCAGAAGTACAACGGCTACCTGGCGCTGGTCTATGGCAGCGAAGACGCTAAGAACGTTGCACTGGGCAGCAACAACACGATTGCCGGCAAGCGCGTCGCGGACGACGCTGTGATCGTTGTTTGGGACGAGAACGGCTCCTCCAAGACCATCACCGGCAAGCAGTTCAACAACCTGACCTCCTCCGCTGATCTGGTAACCACCAAGGGCGCTGGCGCGGTATTCACCAAGGATTACAACGGTCTGGACCGTGTCCGCTTGGCCTCTGTTGAGGTTAAGTCTGGTTCTACCATTGGCGATATCTCCGGCACCTCCAACGATAACTACGGCTACATCACCGCGGACGCGGTTGAGCGCAGCAACGGCGACGTCACCTACACCCTGTGGAACGGCTCCGAGAACCTGACCGTTAAGGAAGAGAACGGCACCGCGAGCGACCGCGCCAAGGGTACCGTGATTGGTTACGGCAGCATCGATGCTGACGGCTACATCCAGGATGTTGACGACACCTACGGCCTGCTCAAGAGCGTAAGCAACACCACGCCGAGCCAGAGCAACCTGGCGGTAGGCGCGAACAAGGCTTCCACCACCCGCTCCATCTCGGTTGGCGACAACCAGCTGAACGTCACCGCGGACACCAAGGTACTCGTGATTGACTCCAGCGAGGACGACGACGCGATCGGCCAGGAATACATCTACGGCACGACCACGCTGCGCAAGGCTGACAAGGATGTTAACGACGATTACATGAACAACGTTGCATATATCCTTGACGAGGCTGTGGTTGATGGCGAGGCTGATCTTGAGCTCCTGATCATCGACAACACCGGCAAGTTCGATTGGATCGACGATGGCAGCGACGATGGCGATGATGACGACGAAGACAATACTTCCACCTCTGCTGGCGTTACTGTAACCAAGGATATGGCTGGCGATGCGATGACCTATGGCCAAACGTCCGACACGGAGACCCTGTCCGCGAACGTGGAAGGTCTGAAGGGCTACTACGCTGAGGTATCTATCGTTGATTCTTCCAAGGCTGATGCAAGCAGCAAGTTTACTACATCTGTTGTAGTAGATGGCTCTGGCTCGCAGGTTACCACCAACGATGTTGCAACGATAAATGTTACTATCACCAACGATAAGTCTGCGGATGCTGGCAAGTACACCATGACCCTGAAGATTGGCAGCAAGACAGTTGTCCGCGACTTTACGGTTGCAAAGGCTAAGATTTCCACCCTGACTCCGGATTCTGTTACCGCTCCGACTTCGAGCGCGTTGACTTCGAGCCCAGTTGCACCGTCCATTACCTTTACCGATTCGACTTATGGCGCTCTGGTAACCGCTACTGCGGATCCGGCCAACTGGGTTGAAACCGATGTAGCTGGTGCTGATGGAACTTGGGAAGCTACTGACGAGGCCACCGCAACCTATACGCTGGCAATCACTAGCCCGAACTACGAATTTGATTCCACCGTCACAGTTACAACGACCAACATGAATAGCCCCAAGAGCGCTACTATTTCTGGCAACACTCTGACTATCGTTTACACTTTGGCTTCTTAAAATTTTCAGAGTATAGAAAACCCCTCTCGAAAGAGAGGGGTTTTCCCTTTTGTACATTACTTGAACACGATATACCGATACGGATTTGCCACACTGTCCTCCGTGTTGGTGCAGTTGAGCATGCCTTTCACCTCAAAGCCCGTGGAGGTGACAACTAAATGATATGCTGCGATATCTGGCATTGCAAGCTCCATGCGCTGGGGATTATCTACGTTGCCAATCCATCTGGCGTTTGCAACCAGCACGGCTTTGGGTTGGTAGCCTAAGCGGATTGCTTGCGTATTCTTTTCACCGTTGCCGTTATAGCTGCCAAGATAAATCTCGCATTTCTGTGCCTCCACCTCGGTCAGACGGGTATCCAGTGCGGAAACAGCCGCTTCCCGCGCCTCGCTTTCGGTATTAAGCGACGTCTGGGTTGCTTTCGCGTCCAGCTCGGCGGCAAGCTCCTCTGAGAGCATCTCCCGATCGATCGTGTCCCCGAACGTATCCACCACGATGCCCTCCACACGCGCCTCCAGCCGCGAAGCCTCGTCGCAGATTCCGTTCACCGCCTGCCGCAGCTCCTCCGGACTGCTGTCGAACCGCGCTTTCAGCTCGTTTGCCGG
>NZ_JACOPL010000029.1:0-12314 GCF_014287995.1 Agathobaculum faecis | reverse complement strand
TTCTTGCATCGTGGTATCATAGTTTGTCAAGCAATAGACCGTCCCGAATTTTCCATGCGGACGGCGGTTCGCCAGTTTTGCATACAGGTGCAAACCGCGCAGTACAGCATCGCTTTCTTGCATGTAATCCCACGCAAAGTGTATTTCTGTCAGTTTGACGCGGTTTAACTCCTGTATGTTTTGCTCAGTCAAAAGCCGTGCATCTAAGCCTTGTGTAAAGTCCACCCATGCGCCGCTCTGCACAAGCTGTTCCAGCAGTTCCATGTGATCGGTGCATGCGAGTAAATTTGGGTCGAGCAGTTTAATTTTTTTCTGCCCGCTCCAAAACTCGCTTAAATTTGCAACCTTTCTCGAGCCCCGCCCCTCTTTTTCTGATACGATACAGAAGTGACAGCCTCGTGGACATCCGCGCGTCAGAAACCCATAGGCAGTATCCTGCGGCATCCAGTGATACAGGCCGTAGTCCGGCATGATATGTTCGATTTCGTCCGGCAGACGGTTATCCAGACCGTATCCCGTTCCGCCTTTAATAATCTCCGCAGCATTACAAGGCTCCGGTTCGTCCTCTGAATAGGTATCATCAAAGACGCGGGACATGTATACACGGTCATACTGTGAAAAGCCGTCCCACCATTCTACATGATCACCAATAGATTTGTGATATGCGGATATTTTCATCAGCGCGATATTCGGCCAGTTATGCCCATCCACATCAATTAGACCAATCCTCATATATCTCCACTTCGATCCGCGGGCGTTTCGCGTCCACCTCGAACACATCCTCAAACCCCGCGATCTCTTTCCACCCATCGTTCCGCAGGTATTTCCCCCTGACGAGCGCGTCCTGTATCACCTTCCGGCCGAATGCGGATATATTGTCCTTGTCCCGCCTGCGGTTCGGCTCATACCAGCGGTAAACCATGCGTACCGGACCGTCCGCCCTCCACTTCCCGAGTCTCCCTGCCGCATGCAGCACGACGGCCTCGCACTGCTTTTTCAGCTTCGCGCCCATCTGTCTGTGGCTGCGCTCCGCTTCGATCAGTTCATTCAGCCCCGGCAGCGTGCCGCGTATCGTGAATTTAACCACCTGCGCCCCTCCTTGCCTCAAGCTGCTGCTTCACCCGATCGCGCCACTGCGTTTCCCATTCTGACAACTGCTGTCCGGATATCCCCTGTGCCGCGGGCTTCCTGCCGCCGCTCTCGATCCTGTCCCAGACGATCCCGCGCCAGTTGTTTGCCATGCTCAGGCGTATCACATCGCACACCGCCCGTTCGCCGTGCGCCCCGATCTGGTTCTCTATCTCCGCAAGCAGGCTTTTCAGTCCGACCGGCTTATACGCCTCGCGGCGCTCCTGCTTGTACGCCAGCCATTCACGGACAGTTTCGGCAACAGGCTCCGAAAAGCGTTCGGAGAGTTCGGGCGCGCCCTCTTTCTTAGCTTTCTTGCTTTCTTCTCTTTCTTTTCTTTCTTTCATTGTTGCCCTTTGAGTGCCCTCGGTCTGCCCGCTGTCTGCCCTCGGTCTGTCCTCGGTCTGTCCTTGGTCTGCCATTTGTTTGCCCTCGGTCTGCCCTTGGGTTGCCCCGTCCGATTGATACCGTTCGTATTCGTTGACGGTGATAACGGTCATGTGCCGGTTGCTCCAAACAGCGATCTCTCCGGTTTTTTTCAGCCGGTCAAGGCTCGTCCGCACCTCTTTCACACTAAGGCCGGTCTGCTCTGCCAAACCGGCAAGAGAGGTTGCGATCTGGCCGCGCTCTATCGTCTTTTCTCCCATATCGCGCGGCTCATAGTTCGCATTCAGCAAAAGGTGAATCCAAAGCAGGAGGGTTTTCGGCTCTTTGTACCACCGCCAATTCGCAAGCGAACGGTGCAGCTTTATGTAACCGTTTTCCAGCACCTTTCCACCACCTCATACACCGCCACGGAAACGCCCGTGAGCGGGTCTTTCTGTTTGCCCACCGCCTTTACCCTGCCCGCCTTGCGCAGTTCGGTGAGCCTTGGTTTTACCGCGTTCAGATCGGAAAAGCCCAGCTCATACGCGATCTGCCGCGCGGTCATCTGCCGGCCGTGCAGGCAGCCCAGTATCATTGCCTGCCGCTTTGCCTTGTCTACCGCCGCATGTCCCTCGCGGCGTGTCTCCTCCGTAATGCTCATGCCGCCACCTCAAAAGGGTACATCCCAGTCATCCTTCGGCAGCTCGTGGAAATCGCTTTCCGGCGGTTTCACAGCCGCATAGCCAATATCCTGCGGCATTCCTGATACGTCCTGCCTGTTTGCGTCCCGCGCCTTTTTGGTTTCACCGAAAGTTACCTCGTCGCAGTTGACCTCTATGGCTGTGCGGTTGTTGCCGTTCTGGTCCTGCCACTGGCGGGACTGGACGCGGCCAACTACGATCGCCATCATGCCCTTTGTGAACCACTGCACAACAAACTCAGCCTGTTTACCCCATGCAACACAATCGATGAAATCGGTCTGGCGTTCACCGTTCGGACCCTTGAGGTCGCGGCCTATCGCCAGCCGGAACGAACACACCGCCATATTGCTTTGGGTATGCCTCAGTTCAGGGTCGCGGGTCAATCGCCCCATCAGAATCGCTTTGTTCAGCATCTGTCCAAATCCTTTCTATATTTCAAATCGGCCTCGTTCCAATCCGGATATAGCCCTTGCAGGTATTCCCGCAGCTCCCCGCGTATTTCCTCCCGCTCTACACTCTGGTCAAATCGCCGGTGGCAGTCCGCGCACAGCATAACAAGGTTCATTTCCCGTCCCAAGCCGCCGTGGGAACGCGGAACGAAATGGGCGGCTTGTAATGTGCCGGCCGTCCCGCAAAGCACGCAGCGCTTATTGTCGCGCTCATATACCCGCTTCCATGTCGCGGGCTGTACCGATGTAAACCGTGTTTCACGTCTCATACCGCTCTCGCCTCCGGCTTCCAGTCGTTTATCCATCGCAGGATATCGCCCGGCGGCGCGGTCTCAATGTCCTGGTCTTTGCAGTCCTGCACGACCAGATCAATCAACCGCCCCATCTGGCGGGTGTCGTAAGTAGAGGAGCCGTAGTAGCAGCACAGCAGGTTTTGCCCCGCGTCCTCCACGACCCAGCCAAGCCCCTGTGATTCCCACAGCGTCCATATCAGCTTTCTTTGCGCTTCGTCAATGTACGGAACAAAGCGGGAATTATCTCCGATTTCTATGATGTAACTGCGGTAAATATCCTCCTTTCTAACGCCGGACACCGCAGCCAGCATGCCGCAAAGTTTCCAGAAATAACGATTCGCTTTCGAGCTGCGCCGTTCGATTTTCCGCTTGATCTCGGCGATAAACCACTTGCCAGCCTTCATAAGACCGATTTGCTTCCGTGCCATCCACGGATTTTTCACCCGCAGGCACAGCCACACGCCGCACTCATCCCGCCGCACCTCGGCGCGGTCAAATTCATGCGTCAAGCGCGTTCATCCTTTCCAGCTTTTCGGTCAGCTCGATCAGCGCCGCATTCATCTTTACGATGTCGCCCGCGTCCTGCGCATACTGTTTTTCCCACATATCCTTCGCCATCGCATCATCACCGGCGCAAATCTGATGAATAATTTTCTGCACTTCCTCAGCCTTTTCCCGTGCCGCTGCAAGCGCGGTTTCTGCTTTGGTCTGCTGTGGCTCGTGTTCGTCATACCACTTTTTATAGCACGCCATGCACATTTGCTTTCCTGTATTTTTCTTAGTACCCTCTATGATACTTTCCACACTGTTTTTTTCGGTTGCTCGGATTGCTTTTCCGCACTCCTCGCAGATTTCCGGCGCTTCTCCCTCGTCCAGCCATGCCGCCAGCTTTTCGCCGAGCGCCGGGGTGATGATCTCGCCGTATCCGTCCAAAAAGGTAGTGTCCTTACTCGCTGTCGCGGTGTGGGCTCGGTCGATATTCAGCACAATATCAAACTCGTACTCTGTATCGTCGCGCTGCACCGGCGCAAGCCCAAGCTTGACCGGCACCTGCTTCCCTCGTTCGTTCTCTTCAAGGGCATATTCCATCTTGGAGCGCAGCGTCACAATAACATGGCAATCTGACGCGAGAATGGTGTTTACAAGATTGTTCTGCGCCTTTCCCGCCTCTGCCCATGCGGTGTAGCTTGTCTTGCCGGGGCGGCTGGCGATCTTGTCCTTGAGTTCCAACACGCCGCCCTCGTTACTCCATGCATGGGAAAAGCTGTCCACGATCACCACACCTTCCGTGCCAACCACGCTTGCCGCGTCCGCCACAAGCGCCTTGTACCGTTCGGGGGAATAAGGCGGGGTCATTGTGCAGTGTAAAAACTCGCCTGTCCCTAAATCCTCACGGTTTGCATAAAACAGCGCGCGGTCATGCTCGGTATCCAATACCGCGATTTTACCCCAGTTCTTTGTCATGCCATAGGCAATGTACAGCGCGCCCAGCGTCTTTCCAGAACCCGAAACGCCCGTAAGCGCCATGCGCAGCTTTGCTTTTTTGCGTACTGCTTTTACAAACATACTCATAGGTTACCCTCACTTGATCTGCAAATTTCTGTTTTCCACCAGCTCCGCGCCTGGCACCAGTTCCCCCGCCTGCAGCAATTTCTTTATTGCGGACTTGTCCGGCTGGCGGTCTATCTTGACCTTGCACAGGTCGTCCGGTATCTCAACATCACTTAAAATGTTCACAGCCGTACTCTTGCGGAAAGAAAGTGCCGCCCTCGAGGTTTCTATCTTATCCTTGCCCACCGCCGCCATGCTCTGCGCCAGATGATTTTTCAGGCTTTCCGCACGTCTCTTCGCCGCCGCTTCGCGCGTCTTGAGGTTATCCATTTCATCATGGATCGCCTTTGCCTGCGCCAGCAGGCTCTTAATAGCTACCGCATAGGCTTCCGCTTTGTCCTCGAACGCCGCGTCCAGCGTATCCACGGCTTCAAAACCCACCACTTCGCCGGTTTCTTCGTCCACCCGCAGCGCATCTATTGCCGCCTGAAACTGCGTGGTCAGCTCATATAAATTCGTACTCATATTTTTCATCGCTCCATTTCTGATAAATCGCGTCTATGTCCGGTTCTCCACGATCGTCCTGCTCCATCGGTTCCAGCCGCCTTTCCGGACAGCCGGTTAATGTATCTCTTGACATTTTCGTTCCTCGTGTTATTCTATAAGTGTGTTATTGTCTTTGCCGCTTTCCCAGTTGGCGCTGGGGAGCGGCTTTTACTTTTCCTTGAACAGTTCTTCAAACGGTATCCCTGTCAACTCTACCAGCCGCCTGCAAAGTGACAGGCGCGGGTCGCGCATCCCATATATATAATTCTGCATTGTCGCTTTACTTATATCTGACATCTCAGCCAGACGGCTGATGGAAACGCGGTTCGCCCGCATCCACGCTTCAAGCGCGGGATAAATGATCTTGTATTTCCTACCGTACACTTTCCATCACCGTAATCTTTCGCGCAAGCGGCTGTAAGTATTTCGGGTCCGGTTCCTGGCTATCCGCGATCGAGTGGAACGTCTCTGCATTTTCCTTTGTTTTGCGCCTCAGCTCACGCATTTTCTCGAAATTCATGCGCCCTTTCTCCTTTCGTTTATCTCGTGCTGCGCCTCCTGCTGGGCGTACTTCTCCATCAGGTACCAGCCTGCCAGCCCGCAGATAACGCTGCAAACGCATAACACTCCGAGCAGTCCAACTGGGAAACTGTCTTGACCGCACGCCGCTATGAATGCACTGGCAAGGCACAGGCCGCAGAACAGCTTGTACAGCTTCATGTCCGATCACCCGCAATTACCTGCGCCGCGTGTCTTGCAAGATAGCGATGTGGCCTTGTCCCCGGCAATGGTGCAAGTACCCGCAGACGATTCCTCGCCGCTTTGTAGCTCATACCGGTTGCTCTTTCTATATCTGCAAATGTGCAGTATTCATTTCCTGATTCAGCCTTTAGCTGCGTTTCAAGCGTTCTGGCATCAACCTTTGTTCTATACATCTTTCTTCACCTCCAAAACAATCTTTATATCCGCTACATCTACATCGCAAAGCGCCGCTACCAGTTTCTTGATTTCCAGTACCGTGTTACGCGCGTCGCTCGCACAACTCTCCAGCGTCTTTTCGTTTTTCATAAAATATCCTCCATTCCTTGCCAGAGGTAGGAGGATATGGTATAATATCCTCGATACCTCGTAGCCGCAATACGTGGTGTCACGCCCTGTCGGATGGTGCAACATCCGGCGGGGCATTTTGTTTGTCCTCCCCATGTGGTATACTGTTGGGGAGGTGATTTGAAATGCTTGATTCAAAGACTCTATCTCTATTGTTGTTCCTCCAAGATCATAAGAACGAATGGACAACAGAAAGCGATCTTATACGGAACGGTTTTGCGTACGACTCGTTTTGGTTCGGGTACCTGAAAGAAATGAAATATATTGATTGCGCCGTTCATCTTGAAGAACAATATAGAATCACTCCCATCGGAGAAAGCGCCATCATTGAACACAATCGCACAAAAAAGAGCGATATGAAATCGACAATCGCAATTATAATTTCCATCGTTGCGATTATCATTTCTTTTGTCAGCCTGTGTGTAGACGCATCCAAAGCACAAGAACCGACAGAATCAAGCCAATCACAGACAATATCAGCGCAATATCATTAAGTTCTACATTTGGCTTTCTCATTTACTCACCGTCTCTCTCCTGCCGCGCTGTCTCTTCCAGATAGTCCTGCGCCCGCTCGTCCGCTTCCGCTTCAATCTGCATCTGCCCGATCAGCCGCACGATCTCGCGCTCCCTGCGCGCCTCGCCCTTCTTGCTGTATTCGCCTGATGCAATCTGATGGCACAGGTCAATAATGCGGAATGCGCTGTTTGATATTTTCTGTAAATTCATGGTTCGTTTTTCCTCCTCTGTTAATTGCTGAAAAATTAATTTCCTCCGCATCCCCCGCCATTGGTACCCTCAACATATGTATCAACGGTTACATAGCGAACAGGTATTTGATACATTTTTATGGTTTGTTCCAAACTGGATTTGACATCGTTCAATGCCTCGATGGCGCGTTTGAAATCCTCAATCCGGACAAAGCAGCGGAAATTGGACTGTTGACTATTGCCATCACCTCCGCGTCCCCTATCATCAAGCAATCTGATATCCACTGATGGACAAGAACGGTATAAGCTCATATCTTGACTAATTTTTTGCCCATCTATAGCAAGTTCGATTTCCCTTGCGTCTCGTTTCTGCCGCTCTTGTACCGCTAATACAAGGGCGGCGATTTCTTTTGGGTCGCCTTTGATTGATATTTCCAATTTGTTCACCTCTTATGTTTTCTGGTTTTCTCATCTGTGATATAGATGTTTGCAGAAAGCATCCTGCAATTTAGAAATGCAGTCTTTCATATCCGCATTTAGTTTTTCTGGACTTTCCCACTCCCCATCAAATTCAGCGGTTATGGTGATCTGCGGAAGTGCCGGAACAAGATCCCCGTTTCGGTTCATAGCTGTTCCTACATAGCAGTCTGATGCCACTGAAATCTTTGCTTTTTTCTCAAAACAGTACTTTGCGTTCATTTCCTATCTCCTTGCTTACGGTGCAGATTTTTCCGTTTCCGAATCGCGTCCCAGCGTCTTTATGACCTCGTCAAAGGTCATGCCGTAGGCCGTGCGGTTGAGCTTGTCCAGCTCATACTTGACGCTCGCCGCTTTGACTTCCAGCTCGCGGACTGTCATATTTTTATCACTCAATTTGTATTCCTCCTATTGCGGCTTGTAGGAGGATGTGGTACAATCTTCCTGCAAGCCTGATTGCCTATCCAATTAGGTTTGCCGCCCTCGTTCCTGTGTCAGCAGGGGCGGGGGCATCTTGTTATCTTTCAATGTGATAAAATCAAATCGAAAGGAGGTCGTGCCAATGGAAGAAAAGGTTACATGCACTTCCGAAGAAGAAAAGGCCAAACTTGAACGGGAAGGATATGTTGTAGTTTCTGTTGCAAACTTCTCGTCTGGCGACGGAGTAACTTACACTCTTGAACGCGGGTCTACTTGGAGCAAAAAATTCAAAGAGTTGTAACCGTAAAGCCGTCCTACGCTGCAACGTGGGGCGGCTTTAATCCTTCATGTTCCCCGATACCAGATACAAGTCTGCGTTGTTCTCTCCCGCATCAAAAAGCACCTTTCCGTCTTTTCCTCTGGCCTTGCCATCTTTCACGATGGATATATGCGCATTGTCCAAATGGATTTCGCCACAGCAATTTCCGATTTTCATTCCGCGTGGAGCCGGCACAAACACATGCGTCAACTCTCTCGGGTTATGCGGTTGCGCTGCCATGTTTTTGATTGCCTCGTTCGCTCGCTTTACAAACTCATTTGTTGCGTCTATTCTCACTCACCCTCCCCAAATGCGTGTTCGTCCTGTTTATTGGACTTGTGCCGCGGTGCGCGACATATGCTATAAAGGCTCTCTACTGATTTAGACAAACGGAATAACGCGCTCCCCAGCAGGATAATCGATATGGTTTGGAGAATCTCAACAATCATGTCAGTCACCTCCTTTCATGATGCAGGTTTGTCTGCTTCTTTTGCTAATCCTCGCTCTAAAAGTTGGCGAACAATCTCCGCATAAGAACATCTTATGAAACGATCATCCTTTCTTAATTCGAGAATTTTTCGATCAATCTCATCGGGCAGAGCGATGGTAATTCGTCTCATATCAGTCAATATCTTTCCACTCCTTTCCAAGTTCTGAACCTTTGCCCTGTATTTTCATTATAGTTCAGAACCCATGAACTGTCAACAAATAGTTCGGAACCAATTTAACAAAAGTTCATCACTATTTTTGTGTATTTTTGTATGAACTTTTTCTTGATTTGGTGATGAACCGATGCTATTATTGATGTATGAAAGGAGGAAACTATATGCCAACTGATAAACCAAGGGTTACTTTTACAGTAGATCAAGACACTCTTAGTAAAATTGATGAGTACCGTCTTGAAAATAATTCAAAGAACCAAACACAAGCTATACTCGCCTTAATCGAAAAAGGCTTGTCGGATTATGAGTGTACAAATTCTGCCAATAGTTGCGTATCTCAAAATCTTTATACTGTTGGTGAAAAGTCCATGATAAACAAATACCGCGCTCTTGACGAGCGCGGAAAAGAAATAGTGGATTCAGTTTTAGATATTGAATATAGACAATGTGCGGAATCGACTTCGCCAACGACTATGCAATTGGCAGAAGTGTTTGAAATCCCGTATCTTCTGCAACCCGCATCGGCAGGCCCTGGACAAATTGCGGATGATGAAATAACGGACAAAATTCCTGTGCTGCGCAATGTATGGACGGCAAAAGCTGACTACGCTTTGCGAGTGTCTGGCCGCTCAATGGAGCCTGATGTACAGGACGGTGATATTGTTCTGGTGCGTTCGCAGCCCGCTGTGCATATCGGAGAAATCGGCATATTTATTCAAGATAGTCAGCGATATATAAAAGTATTTCGTGGAAATTACTTGGAAAGCCTAAACCCTGAATGCGAAAATATCATGCCAGATGAAACGACCCGCTGTATCGGATGGGTGATCGGCGTACTAAAGCCAGAATGGATTGCTAAATAAAGGAATGGGGGATATATATGTTTTGCATCAATTGTGGCACCCAATTTGACGGGGCTAATTGTCCGAATTGCGGCCATCCCGCATCAAAATACGCATCTTCCGGTTCGGCACGTCACATCTATTATGATAATGATGGGGATGAAATTGATCTCGCGGTCGTGCGAGGAGTTTACAGAAACAAAACAGCTGTAAAGAATTTTTTTAGGAATCTCACCACTTATTCTCCAGAAGAGATCAATAATATTGTAAATTATATGTTTTCATCTGTGCCGCCCAAGCCGTATAGTATTCTTGAAGCGGGAAGAATGCAAAGGCAAATCGAGGCAGGACTTCCTATATCAAAGAAGTCTTTACCGCCACTATTTAGAATTGTTGCGCTGTGCATATCTATTTTCCTTTTTGTAATGATTATATGGTTATTATGGACTTCGTTTTCCCCATTTTCGTCGAACATTAAAGATGATGGATTGGTTACTTTATCTGAATATAATTCAATTCAAAACGGAATGACATATTCAGAAGTTATAGATATATTTGGGTCTGATGGAGAAAACTTATCATCTGTCACAATTGGAGATGAACAATATCATACTGAAATATATTCTTGGGATGGAAACGGTTCACTTGGAGCAAACTGCAATATTACTTTCCAGGGAGGAAAAGTGGTAGCTAAAGCTCAAATTGGGTTAGAATAGTTAAAAAGGGGGATAAATTTATGTATTGTCAAAAATGTGGATCTCAAATGGAAGATGGCGCAAAATTCTGCCCATCCTGCGGCGCTCCAACACAAAATAATTCACAGTCCAATTACAATCCAAACATTTATGTTAATAACACCAATACAAACATTAATGATTTCGGTTATACATATAAAAATAAATGGGTCACATTTTTTCTCTGCCTGTTTCTTGGGTGCATTGGCGCTCATCGCTTCTATGTTGGAAAAATCGGAACTGGCGTTCTATACTTATTAACCCTTGGCTTATTTGGATTTGGAGCTTTGGTCGATCTTATTATAATCTTAATCGGTTCGTTCACGGACAAGGCCGGATTCCCGTTAAAGTAATAACGGCATATAATTCATGACCGAACCACGCATGATCGTAATATGCTCCAAATGCGGAGCGCCATGCCATACTCTCGGGTACGATAAAGCTACCTGCTCATTCAAATACGATTATTCCAAGCCTTGCGGAAAATGCGGCGCTGCCGATTGGGTGGCGCATGAGGTCGGGCGAAACTGGAAAACGGGACTTTGGGAGAAAACAGATAAGAATATATAAAAAATCCCGCCCCTGCGCTACCAACACAGAGACGGGATAAAGAGGTACAGATCAATCTTAGCGGGTCAATCTGTACCTCTATTTTACCATACTTTTTTAAGGTAAGAAAGGGGTATTTTTTATGGCAAAAAAGAAATTGTATACAGCGACCTATACGTTTGATGGGAAGCGTTACTACGTCCGTTCGTCTATTAGTCAAAGGGAAGCTGACAAAAAGGCTGCCAAGGCTCTCGCCGCCCGAGAGGAAGGCATCCCAAAGCTCGATGAAAACACCACGGTCACAGAATACGCTACTCGCTGGGTGGAAACTTACAAGAGAACAACAGTGTCCAAGCCCGTGTACAGCGAATATGTGCATCGAATCAATGACATTATCATTCCGGCGATTGGGCCGCTAAAGATGAAAAATATCAAACCCACCCATTTGCAGGAAATAATGAACGCTCACGCGGATAAGTCAAAGTCTTATTGTAGTAAGTTGCTCGTTATAATCCATGGTATATTCCGTCAAGCAGTAAAGGATGAAATCATCCGGCGCGACCCGTCCGAGGCCGTAAAAGAGCCAAAAACGAAAAGCGGAACGCATCGATCTATAACGCCAGAGGAGCGACGCAAAATTCTCGAAACCGCAAAAACGCACCCATTTGGTCTGGCGGTGAAAATTCTCCTCATGTGCGGCCTGCGACCGCAGGAAGTCGTTGCGCTGAAGTGGTCTGATATTGACCAGATAAACAGACGTATTATGGTACGCCGCGCACAAAAAAAGAGTGGAGATATCGCAGAAACGAAAACCGAAGCTGGCGCTCGAAACGTCCCCATACCACCGGCCTTGTGGGATTCATTGTCTATCCCTGATGATATAGACAAACGAATTATCGTGCCGCCGAGAGGTGAAGGGTATACATATTCCGGAATGCTATATGCATGGCATAAATTCAAAGCTGCCGCTGATGTGAATATTGATATGTATGATCTTCGGCATACATATTGTACCGATTTAGAGGCGGCGGGTGTGCCGATCAACGTAGCCAAATATCTGATGGGGCATAGCAACATCCTAATGACATCAAAAATATACACCCACATGAGGGACGACACGCTTGCATCCGCAGCGGATAAAATCGCGAAAATAGGTGCAACAACAGGTGCAACAATAAAAGGGAAATTTGCGGTCAAAAACGGAAAATTCATTCTTATTCGCGATCGTAACTTTGAAACAAAAACAGGCACAAAATAATTGAATAATCCCGAAATTCAAGAAAAATCTCTTGTTTATCGGGATTATTTTTTTGTATTTGAAAAATCGAATAATATAAAAGATGTCTGCCGTGCATACAGCATTTGTATATAGGTATTATGCGGCTTTTATGACATTGGTGCAACAATAAGTGCAACATTAAAAAGGAGGCCGAAGCCCCCTTTTTAATAGCATAACATAGTCA
>NZ_JACOPL010000028.1:0-12679 GCF_014287995.1 Agathobaculum faecis | reverse complement strand
AAGGGCAGGGAGGCCGATAGACGGCTTTCCCTGTCTTTTGTTTACGCAGGTGCTTGCAGAGGACAAGCTTCCTATCCATTCGACAATTTTTTCTGTTATCATGGAAATGCTCTTTCATTTTCAGTGAAAGACGCTCTTTCATTCTTTCCGAAAGCCGCCCTTGAAAATGGGCGGCTTTCCACATCACAAAATACGGCCCGTAAAAAACTGGACATATTTAATGTGATTTTAATAGTATGGATATAAAATATTAATATAATAGCTTTTATTAATTGAAATCAGGGGTGGAAAAGTGTGATAGCATGGAGCGATAATTATTTAATGGGAATAGCTGAATTTGATAATGAACATAAGAAATTATTCCAAATAGCAGAGCAGATATTAAATAGATTGCGGGTACGCGGCGATGAAGAAGGGATTCGAATGTTCATCTTGCGTGAAGGGTTAAAGTACTTAAATGGATACTTCCTGGAGCATGCTGCACATGAAGAGGCCTATATGAAAAAGATTGGTTATGAAGGTTATTCCCTGCATAAAATGCAGCACGATGACTTCCGTGAATGCCAGCTTACGAGATACCACAAGCTTATGGAGAGTGGAGCCTGTAGCAAAGAAGATATCTGGGATTTTGTAGGCTCAGGGATTGGCTGGCTGCTGGAGCATATTACAACAGCGGATATGGCTATCGTTGGGAAAGGGGAGTTCAGCAAGCCAATTAAGGCCGACGTCAATGCGGCGGCATTAGAAGAAGAAATCAATATGCTGTTTTCCGTAACGCTGAACATTGAAGTCCGATCAAAAATTGTGAGCTCAAACTACAATGGGGATTCCTTTGGGAAAGCGGTATGTCAACGAATCGTTTATGAAACTGGTGGACGTAAAAAGACCGTAATTTCCGGTATTGAGCGTTCATTTATGATGAAAGTAGCAAAAATGATTTATGGAGATACTGCATTAGACGAAATGGATCTCGTACTATCTACAGTGGAAACGTTTGGAGCGCAGTTCTGGCTCACTTTTTATCGCCAACTCACAGGCGATGACAGTCAAATTATTGTTAGGGAAAATCAATTCCTGATAGGCAGAACACTGAAAGACGAAATACGGAAGATGAGACCGGCCGCCTCACTGCTATTCACCTCAGACATGGGGAAATTTTTTGTTGCTACGAACTCAGAATGCGTTATTGCAAAAGGCGTGTTTAACCATACGGGTTAAACACGCCTTTTCAAGTGAGGCATCTGATTTTCCTTATCATAGGGATTGGAAACCGGCTTTAACAAGCTGTATACGTGCTTTAGGTCGCTTTCAAAGCCCATATCCACGAATGCCTTTGCAATTCCGGCAGTTGTATCAGTAAGAACTACAGACGCGTGCGGCAGATAGCTGCGCTCTGAAAGCTATGTAAAAAGAAGGATCAAAGCGGGAGCGCTGGTCTTTCTTTTTATGTGGTTGTTTCGAGTTAGGCGTGAAATACAAGCGTTATCATTATATGAGAGTATGGTATAACATCCATACTTAGTAATGCAGCTCCACGCGTATTAAAAGCTGTTTAATTGCTTGAATTGAAAATAATCAGGTATGCTTGCCTGATTACAAGAAACCCCTTTGAAGCCGGTTTAGCTAAGGTACTAAAAAATATAAATGGAACTTATTATTCAGGAAAGGCGTGCTTATGCACGCCTTTCCTTTCGGTATACGCTATAAATAGAGTGTGCTTTCAGGCTGCTTTCAAAGCCCGTATCCCCTGGGACCGTATCTGCAATTCCTGCTGGTACAGTTGCAGGGAATGAAATTCCTCGTCTGTCTCCGTCAGCTCCTTCTGGAACAGCGCCTCGTAGCGCTGTTTTTTTCTCCTTCAGATCCTCTATACGGCGGACCCAGCGCTCCATGATGGCTGCGCTCTGGCAGCCGCTGTCTATCAGGTAAGCTGCCTTCTCCTGGTACTCCTGCGCCTCTCTGCGTGCGAGTGCATAAAACTCGCCGGCCATCTTTTCACGCTGCTTTGCATCGTCAGCCATAAAAAAACTGTTCACCACCAACCCATCGTTCAGTTCGTATTTTACAAAAGCAGACAAGGAGTCTGTTGGGATAGCGCACTTTACCGTGGGAATCTCGTTTTATGGCGAACTGTTGACACAAATTTGAGGTTGTGTTATTTTTCTATATATAACTCTAATAAATATATAATGGTGCTTCTTGTAGTTATACAAGAGTCTCTTATGATCAGGATTGAAAATCCACGGCAATTTGGGATAGAACAGAGAGGTCGGCAATGAATGTTGCTATTTGTGATGATAGTTTAAGCGAAAGACGGACTATCCAAGAATGGATAACGGACTATTTAGGGGAAAGACCCCAACTGGCAGGACAGCTTTTCTTGTTTGAAAATGGTAAGGCATTGCTGGATGCGGTGAAAAAAAGAGGAGGGTTCGACCTATATCTTTTAGATGTTATCATGCCGGAGATGAATGGTATTCAGAGCGGATTGAAGTTGCGAGAGTTAGGTGCGGGTGGAGAAATCATCTACCTGACTTCCTCCAAGGATTATGCTGTAGATAGCTATTATACCAATGCTTTTTTCTATTTGCTGAAACCGGTGGAAAGAAAAGTGCTGTTCTCTGTGCTGGACAAGGCTGCCGAAAAACTAAACAGGCGGAGAAGAGAAAAAATTGTAATTAAGACGTCTGAAGGACAGAGATGCATTCTGCTGGATCAGATTTTGCTGGCAGAGAGGAAGGGACACAGTGTTCAGTATTATTGTACAGAAGAAACAGTGAACAGTTTAACCTTTCAAAGCACCTTCCGTGAGGTGATGACACCTCTGTTGGCTGATAGGCGGTTTTACCTTTGTGGAGTCAGCCTTGTATGTAACCTTCAGCGGATATCTGCAATTACGGGACAAAATGTTGTGTTGGACAATGGAATCAGTTTTACTGTTCCACGGAGGGGCGCGGCTGCCCTTAAAGCAGCATGGGGTGGGTACTGGCTGACGGAGGGGGAACGCTAATGCCGGTGCTGGGAGTGCTGTCCGTTTCGACAGTCATTGGCATGGTTCTTGTAAGTATTTTTGTGGAGAGCCGCTTTTTTGTAAGAAAAACAGCGTGGCTTATCAGCATGGCTGTCGTCTTGATGATAGGCACGTTGTCGTTCCTTGCAGTAGTTTGGGGTGAGGATATTGCTGTACAGTTTTATACGCTGGTCGTCCATCTTCCGGCTTTTATCCTCTTTACCTGGATTGGGCGATACAGGGGCTGGAGACTGTTGTTCCAACTTCTGTCAGCAATCCTGTTCTGCTTTTTTATTCAGCACGGGGCGGCGTTAGTCTACTATTTGTCAGGATTTAACACCCTGGCGTGGATTGTTTCCTATAGCCTGTTTTCTGTTGCCGTGATATATTTTGTATGGCACTACCTGCGTCCTATGTTCCGCAAGATGCTATGGGAGGTACACCACGGTTGGGGGCTCATGTGTTTGGTGCTGGGAGCATACTATGGGATCACACTTTATCTGATTCCAGGATATGCGGGAACCGAACAAAGCAGCACGGTTTTGAAAGTGAGCCTTTCTCTGATGATGGCAGGTGTATACACCCTGTTGATGATCTTTTTTTCAGTTACCCATCAGGAAACCGAGAGCAGGAATTCCGCTCAAATGGAAGCCTTGCAGATATCAGCCTTAAAAGATCGTATAGCTGCAATGGCCGCAGCGGAGGACGAGGTACGCATAGAACGGCATAATCTTCGCCATCAACTACAGACAATAGCTGAGTTAATCCGAAAAGGATGCGAACAAGAGGCGTTAAACGTTATCAGCAGTACACAATGCCACTTGCATGAAGCGCCCCTTAAACACTGGTGCCAGCCGCCGGTAATAGACGCAATGTTTTCTTTCTATTTTGGGCAGGCCGAACAGAAGGGTATCCAAGTGCAGGCAGATATTTCGCTTCCAGATTGTACGCCTGTGGATGAGACTGAATTATCCATTGTTTTTGCGAATGCTATTGAAAACGCTATCCATGCCAATATGGCTTTACCTGTGCAGAAGAGATGTATCTGCTGTAAGATTATATGTCGTCCGGCGCTTATGTTTGAAATAAGCAATCCGTATGCTGGGGAGATCCGTTTTGATGAAAATGGATTCCCGATTGCTTGCGAAGAGGGGCACGGCCTGGGGACGAAAACAATTGCAAATTTTTGTGAGAAATATAGTGCTTTTTGCCAATATGAAGCTGTAAACGGGCGGTTCTCGCTCCGTGTCGTATTATAGGATTAACGCGATAGTAAGACAGCAGCTTTAATTAGAGGTCCCAATATCATGTCAGGTAATAAAAAGCGATATGTACCTAATGAAAAGGTGCGTATCGCTTTTTTCATTGGACAAAGAACCAAATCAGAATAATTATAATCCAATTTTGCATATATTCTCAAAACATCTATGCGCTTTGCTATAATAAAATCAATAGCACTATAGTACATAATTTATATTATGAGCATAATGAAAGAAGCGATTTTGCAGTTTTTTAGAGGAAGAAATGTTAGGAGCAGCTGAAGCAAGTGATATACGGGAAGAAAGGATGTCTGACTTGTACTGGAAAAGTAAGCAGCAGATTTAGAAAATGCTAATTAAATCTTCAGGAGGGACGCCCCTCCTGGTAGGAAAGGGATACCCCTTTCCTACCACAAAATCCTTGTAAACCATTACAGCACATATCGGAGGAAGTACATGAAAAGAAGACTGATCAGCATGATGCTAACCCTGTGCATGGTACTCTCAATGCTTGCGCCCACCGCCTTAGCAGCAGATGAACAGGGAAATTTGACGCAGGCTTCGGGAAGTGAACAGGCAGAATGTACCTGCACCATCCAACAGGAGGAGGGCGCTTTTATCCATGCCCCAGACTGCCCGTTTTATACTGCACCCAAAGAAGAAAAGCAGGAAGAAGAGGCTCCGCAGGCAGATGTGGAACAAATTCTGGACATGCTGGAAGCCCTGCCGGTTCCGGAAACGCTGGACGGGGATTGGCGGAATGCCCCAGCAGAGGATATAGCGGCCGCCCGCACCGTTCTGGAGGAGCTGAACGAAGGCGACATTGATCAGGTTCCGGAAGAACTGCTCGTCAAGCTTGAGGATCTGGAGCATATCAGGGATACCGTAGGAGACTGTGCGGACTTGGGCTGCCCATACCATTACCAGCCAGAGGCTTTGTCTGAAATGGAGGAGGGCAGAGAGGAAACCCCGGACGCTCTTACTCTGAGTGATCTGGTCAGCGAATATGGAATCACGCCCCCGATACAGCCGAACGCAGTGTGGGAAGAACAGCACCCGCAGACAATTATTATTGGGGAGGACAATCAGAATAACGCCCATACGGGAGAGCCGGATGGGGATATGGACAAATACCTGGATTTTAGAAACAAAAAGCTGCCTATTGAACTTTCCTTTGAACTGCAGGAGGGTGAATTGCCGACGCAAAGCGCCTTTGTAGCTATCAAGGCATACGATGTGGACGAAGAAGATGGGGAAAATGATTTTGTCTATTTAAACGATGATATTTTTCTGCCTATGGATCAGGAATGTGACCAGTTTTCTAGCTTATTCTATGGCAAAACAACGTACAACAATGAGAACATTGGATACCTGTCTGGCACGAACGGGACATGGAATACAACCGTGCTGGAAATCCCGCTGGAAAAGCTTCGCGTCGGCACGAATACAATTTCCATAACCGTTGCGAAGGGGTGGTGCGTGGAGGTAGACTGGATACAGGTGATTCTGGATGGCGGCAGCAAGGACAGCAGCATTTCCGGCTTTGACCTTACGCTTGGAACGCCGACTGGCACCGCCCAGGTGACCGTTCCCGCCACTGTCACAATCGAGCAAAGCGGAAATACGGTGTATCATACAGAATATACGCTGCTGAATGAAGCGGGGGATGCGCTGGATGCGGCGTTTGGACAGGCATCTGAAACAGAAACTGTTCAGTTGACAATCCCCAAGAATTCAGAAGACGGCGAATATAAGGTGGTGGGCCTGCTGAAAGATGATGATGAAAACATCAAAGCAATGGACACAGTTACATTCCGTCTGAAAAACGGAGTACCGAACTTCGCTCCGATTCTGACGCATACGCTTTCTCCTTCCTCACTTACGAAACAAAATGTAACGGTTAACGTATCCGTGGATGACCTTATGGGCTGCGAGGGGATCACAATTATCGGGCCTGACGGCAACGGCGCAAATTACTCAGCATCCCAAAACGGCGAATATACCTTTACTGTAAACTATACATGGAATGGGCAGAAGCTGACAGACAACTATATCGTTAAAGTGGACAATATAGATAAAGAGCCGCCTGAGATCAAAGCTGGCGATGTGCCGTCCGTTTATGAGGATACAACGGATGAAGAGGTGGAAGCCTACCTCAAAGCTGCAGTATCCATTACAGATAATACTAAGGTGGATGAAAACGGGACTGTCTGGGAGGGGATAAAGGGTTTGGCTGCATCCAGCGGTCAAAAGCAGGTTACAGTCACTGCCAGCGATATGGTGGGTAACAAGGCAACGGAAACAATTACGGTCACCGTTCTGCCCAAGCCCTTGGAATTGACGATGGAAAATCCCGAGGGACCAGATGACCAGACGTATGCACTGAAAGCTACCCTGAAATATACTGGCGGGCTGACGATCACGGAATCAGGCTTTGTATGGGGCAGCATGCAGAACCCTACGCTCAGTGTCAACAATGGCAGCGCAAAAACAAGTGTTCCGGTGACGCAGAAAGGGGGAACGCTGTCTGCCACGGCTGATAAAATCGCCGAGGGTATAAATTACTATGCCAGAGCTTATGTCAAAACAAGCGATGGAGGAATCTACTACAGCGACACAAAAACTTTTGGCATAGGAGCGCCACAATACGGTGTCTTTTCCATTGAGAATAATGGAAGCAACACCTTTACCATTAGCCGTGCGGGAGGCAATGAGGGTGCGCAGACTGTCTATTACCGGACGGTGAGCGGCTCGGCAGTCAGCGGCACGCATTTTACCGGCGTATCCGGAAAGCTGGACTTTGATGAGGGCGAAGAAAAAGAGACCGTTACGGTCACAGAACAGGGAGCTTCGGCTGCTTTCGAGGATAAACAGGCCACCCAGTATTCCAATGCAGACAGAATATACTGGCTGGAGATCTACCGATTCGATGGCGGCGCCACCATCGACAGCGGCAGGAGCCGCGCGCAGCGCACGATGACAGTGGACCAGGAACACAGGGTTGACCGCAGGATCTTTAATGACTTTGAAAAAACGATAGCAGGTAGCAGTCACGAGCATGGCGATAATACTGACGACGGAGGTCTGGGCTGGGCGGAAGGGAAAGAAGGCACGGACAGAGAAACGCTTGATATAACAAGTGTGTTGACAACCCCTGGTTATTGGCGGTCGTTGACAGGCGCGGAACTCCAATATAAGATGCAGTTTAAGGCGAAAGAGATTGATGACGGATATCAGCATATGCAGGTCACGCCGGGAAACGATCGGCAGGATATCAGTTTCTGGCCTTACGAAGGGAACTGGGACGGCTCCCCACCCCCTGCAAATACCGGCGGCGCGCGCTATGCCTGTACCTTTGAGCATGGCGGTAGCAAGAGGAATACGACGCCCGCCCAATATTATCTGCCGGACAGCAGTGGCAGCAATCCGGACAACGCCGAGTGGAACGAGCGATGGGCAAAGGGGATTGACGGCGGGAAAAGCTACATTCCTCTGCCGCTGGACGAGGACAAGGTGACCATTAGCTACGCGGCCAGCGGCAGTGGCAGCGACAACTGGGAGACACAAAACGAGATACATTATTTCCGTATTGGCGATACATCGGAGCCGCAGCTCTTGGGCGTAGCTCCAGTAGAGAACGGCTACCGGATCGGGGATCAGATTACGGTTTCCCTGGTTTTTGACGAGATCGTGGACCAGAAGAACAGTGCAATCAACGAGGCGGCATTAAAAATTAAAACCAGTTGGGGCGATTTTTCTTATGCCGGCGGTGCAGATACAAATGTACTTTACTTCACGGGAAAGATTTCAGACACAGCAGATGGAGCATTAACAATAAACAGCATTGAGGGCGCTGAAGACATCAGGGATATGTGTGATGATGAGGGAACGAGTACATCCTCAGAGACGGGAAACGCCGGCGGCAATGTGGATACAGCGGTTCCGGTTATTACAGTCAGCGAAAAGGCCATTGCGGAGGATAACAGCAAGCTCTCTGCGGTAATATCCTCTACCAATGCCACCAGCCTCCAGTACCGGTGGAGTACGGAAACGCAGATGCCCGTAGCGTGGCTGACAGGCGCTTCCGGCGAAGCAGCGGCAACACTGTCCGCTGACGTACAGGAGCAGCCGGCAGAAAGCAAAACATATTATCTGCATGTGCTGGCAACCAACAAAATAAACGGTTCTACATCGTATGCCCGTGAGGCTTTCACATTGCATTCAGGTACGGGGGGAGGGATACCTCCTGTTTATATCGCGCCGGAGTTGCAGGTAAAGGCAGAGGACACACCGGAATGGACAAAACAGAGCAGGAAGATTTTAGTAGACTGGAAGCCGGCGGATCAGGTTGTTTCCTATACCGGACCGAACGGGAGTACAGGGACGGTGACAGGAGACAATGGCTCCGGCCAGCTTGAAGCCGAAGAAAACGGGATATATACTTTTACTCTGAAAACGGATGACGGTGTTCTAACAAAGCAGGCAGAAGTGACAGGCATCGATAAGGTGAAACCGGAAATGACGATCCGCGCGCCGGAAGCAGAGGATGTCTATACGCCTGTGAAAGATGGGGAGGAGCAGGAGGAAGTCCATGAGCCAATCATCTATCATGCTATTACGGTTGGCGGAACGGCTTCGGACAACCTGTCTGGCGTGGAAAAGGTAGAGTATGTATTTGTTGAACAAAACAATGCGCCGGAGGGTGGTTGGACACAAGCTGTACTGAAAGACGGTAGCTACAGCTTTACTTATACCGCGGCACAGGAAAAGGAGACAAAGCTGTATCTCTTTATCCGTACAACCGACAAGGCGGGTAATGCGGTGATTGAAACGGCCGGCGAGACGCCATATACGGTTGTAAAGGAGCCGGCTCCCGGGACAACCGAAATTCCTGAATTCTCCTTTCAAGATAGTGGTTCGGGCTGGACAAAGGGGCCGGTGAAGCTTCAGTGGAATGTATCAGCGCCGGAAAGTGGTTTTGAAGTGTATCCGTCGGATCAGCCCGTTGTGAGGGATGAACCAGTCGGAGAAATACGGGCGGCAAAGAACGGCCGGTATACAGTTGGCGTCAAGGTCGGAAACGGTGAAATGATAGAAAAAAGCGTGGTGGTCAACAGAATTGATAATGAAGCGCCATGGGTGGATATTTCCGTACCCGAAGGATGGGCAAAAACCAAAACGGTAGAGATATCCGTTACGGATGACCAGTCGCAGCAAGTGGATGCGACTGGAAAAGTGACAGGATACAGCGGCAGCGGTATTGCATCCGTGGAATGGAAAACCGAAGATGGAGAGTATAGTAAAATCGGGGCTGATGAGAGCGGCGGTTATCAGTTTGTCGCGCAGACAAATGGAACATATATGGTCAGGACCACCGATAACGTCGGTAATACAGAGGAATACAGGGTACTGGTCGATAAAATTGATGTTACAGCGCCCAAGATAACGATTGGCGACATTCCAGATGACTGGCAAGGTGAGGAGCAGGAAATTGCCATTACAGCGGAAGATAACGAAAGCAGCATACAGGAACTCAAGTATGCGATAGCAGAAACTAAGGGGACACCGCCCAGTGATTTATTTACGGTTGAGAACGGTAAAATCACTATTGCCCAGAATGGAAAGTGGTATATTTACTACCGGGCTGAAGATCGGACTGGCAATATTTCCTCCGGTTGGAGCGAAAAGCCGGTTATGGTAGATATGACTACGCCTATTCTTTCGATTACCGGAGGAGAAAAGGGAAGCGAAGAGCTTTCCCTGAAGATAACGGCAACCAACGGTCCTTCGGGCGTATCCATCAGCGCTACTCATGGAACGGAAAGCAGCGAGCCTGTAGAAGGAAGCTACAAGATTTTAGAGGCGGGCGAGTACATATTCAAAGCAGTGAGCGGCGCAGGGAAAACTGCAGAGAAGAAAGTGACAGTCCACAAAATAACCTTTACATGCAGTGAGAGCAGCGTGCCTTCCACGCAGCTGGTAGTAAATGGTGGACAGGCGGTGAAACCGGCGGATCCTTCGCGTGCTGGATACAAATTCGCAGGATGGCAGAAGGACGGTACAGAGTATGAATTTGGTACAGGCGTGACCGAAAATATTGAATTGACCGCGAAATGGGAGTTAACAGGGCCGGAGGTGAAGCTGAAGGCTACGCCGGCTGCAGAGACAGCATATACCGGACAACCTGCCATCACACTGATTGCAGAAGCAAGCCATCTGGAAAAGGGAGTGACCTATCACTACGAATGGGAAAAAGACGGTATCCCGCTGGAGAATGAAGGCAGTAGCCTGGAACTGACAAATGTAAGCGATTCCGGCACATATACGGTTACCGTGACTGTGGCAACTGCAGCCGGCGAAAGCGCGAAGTCTTCGGACAGCATTGAAGCGGTTGTCCGGCCGGCAACTGTGTCCTTTGCTATTCAGGCAGACGAGACAACATATAATGGAAAGCCTCAAAAGCCAGTGGTAACACAGACTGTTGGACAAACTCCGTCTGTGGGAGAGGATTTCACAGTAAGCTATGAACAGGCTGGGAAAGTGGTATACAGTCCGACGGAAGCGGGACGTTACGATGTTATGGTAACGCTTACAAGCAAAAACTTTGCATTTGAAGGTGGACTGGATAAGAAGAACATCGGCTCCTTTTGGATAAACCGAAAACCAGTGCAGGTTATCTGGCGAGGGTTGGAACAAATCTACAGCGGACAGGAACCTGAAAACGTAATAGGGCTTAGCGGCGTCCTGCCAGGAGAGGATTGCGGGCTTAAACCGATTCCCTTGCAGGCAGATGCGGGAATATACCCTTTGCAGGCGGAATTAACAGGGGAAAATGCTGAAAACTATGTGCTGACAAACCCAGATGCGGTATTGACAATCCGTCAGGCACCGGTGGCTTTTGAGGTAACGGATAACGTTGTACAGTACACAGGGAAGCCGGTATATGCCAAAATATCCCCCAGCATAGGAGGGTTTGATAAGTATGCAATCACCTATTGGGATGAAAATGGGAATCTGGTTGCAGAGCCGTCTGCAGTTGGCACATATACGATCCAGGCGAAATTGACAGACAAAAACTATCGTCACACAGATGCCGCCGATGGCGCAGCCCGAAAAATTGGTACACTGACTATCACAGAGCAGGAAGCCCGCACCTATTCGGTTTCCTATACGGGAGAAGGAACGGAGGGTGTTCCCAAGGAGGAGGGGCTGGCGGCCAGCTCTGTGGTACTGCTGCCAGATGCAGAGCGTGCAGGCTTTGAACTGACTGGCTGGGTGTGGGACGGTGTATGGTATTACCCAGGCAGCCTGTTTATGATGCCGGCGGAAGACGTTGTCTTTGAGGCGCAATGGGAGCCGGTATTCCAGATAGGCGGCGAAGTTGTCACCGATGAGACTGAGAATCCAATAGCGCATGTAACCGTAACATTGAAACTGGGGGCTGAGGTGATCGCTGAAACTGTGACAGACGACAAAGGGAGGTTCTCTTTTGATGGCGTTTCAGCCGGTATCTATAATCTGGTAGGAAGCTATAATGGGATTATCATGACTATCCAGGCGGAGATCCGAAAAGATGAGAACAGTATTACGATTGAGATGCCGCAAGGGAAAACAAACTCTATAGTGAGGGTGGCGGAGGATGCGCCGAGGTTAACAGTTGGTAATCTGGAAACCGTCTTTACGGCAAAAGAAGCGTCCGAAGAGTTATACACTGTGGCTGACAGCAGGACTGTGCAGGCTGGTGGTGTTGTAGAAGTGTGCATGACTGCAAAAAACGTTTCGGAAAGTGAGGCGTATGAAGCGTATAAGCAGGTAAAAAGGCATGACCAGGACACCAATATCGGGCTGATTCTGGACTTATCCATTGAAAAAAACGTCCGGGCACAGGATGGAACGGAGCTTCCAGAGCAAAGCATCGAAAATGTAAAGGACACAGGAGTTTTGCTGGAGACGCGGATCCCGTTAACACCGGAATTGCAAGATAAGGACAGTTATACTGTTTATCGCATCCATGAAAGTGAATTGCAAACGCTGACCGAAAAGGCGAACAGTGATGGGGAGCGTATCGAACTGGCGGATGACGGGAGAACACTCATTATTTATGCTCGCTGCTATTCTACCTATATGATAACTTGGAAGCCTGGCCATTCCAGCAATGGCGGTGGTAATAGCAGTGGTACGACCAGCAGCAGATATCCTATTTATGTGGAAACCGACGGCAGCGGCACAGCGGACTCCAACAAGGACAAGGCCGCGTCCGGTGAGACGGTCACGATCACCACGGAGGGCGCGGTGGAGAGCATCACCGCAACAGCCGACAAGACCGGAAAGGAAATCGCGCTGACCGACAAGGGCAACGGCAAATACACCTTCAAAATGCCCAGCTCGGCGGTCACGGTCAAGGTGCAGT
>NZ_JACOPL010000027.1:0-13767 GCF_014287995.1 Agathobaculum faecis | reverse complement strand
AGAACGCCATCATCATAATCCAGCTTTGCCCACAGGAATGCCGCATCGCTCTCCTTAATCTGAGCATGTTCCAGAGCAATCTGCTTCGCCTGTTCCTCACTGATCTGGGTCGTTGGCTGCTGGCCACTGCCTGTGTTTCCGGAATTCTGGTTCGTCGCTGCCTGATTCTCTGCCACGGCAGCCTGCTCTACTGATGGCATGTCACTTACCGGAACCTGCCCGCTTGGCTGCAGCGATCCCGTTTGCGACGGCGCCCCCTGCTGCGGATAGCCAGCATTCCCTGCACCCGAAGCTATAGTTGGCGTACATCCCGCCAGCATTGCAGCCGCGCCAAACGCCATCATTGAGATCATTAATCCTTTTTTCATGTCCCAGACCCCCTTTCCTTTAGTACATCTGTAGTATATCGTGCTTTCATTAAAACTTCATTAAAAAAGTACATATTTTAGAAAAATTTTTCTGCTCCTATCAGGTTATGGAAAGCGGAACAAATTCTTATTAAATCCCGTTTTCAAAGGAAAAGACAAACAAAAAAACTGATTTTCTGCAGGAATAAGGACCAGGTTGTAATCAGAACAAAGGCGCGTTCCCGCAGAAAGACCCGCTCACGTTTACAACGCGGAGCGGGTCTTTCGTATTTAGTGATGACATCAACGCATAAGTTTTGCACAGAAAACGGAGCGCAGTATATTCACGCTGACCCGCCCCATTTTTCATAGAAGAAACCCAGGTTTACTGCAGGAGCTGGAGGACTCCCTGCGGCACCTGATTGGCCTGCGCAAGCATGGCCTGCGCGGACTGCACCAGAATGTTGTTCTTGGTGTAAGCCATCATCTCGTCAGCAACGTCGGTGTCGCGGATGGTGAATTCGGCGTCCTGGATGTTCTCGGTCATGACGGACAGGTTGTTCTGGGTGTGCTCCAGACGGTTCTGGGTTGCGCCCAGCGTACCGCGGATAGACGATACCGTGTTGATCGCGTTTTTGATGGCAGCCACTGCATTTTTAGCCCCAGCCTGCGTGGAAATATCAATATCCGTAAGCCCCAGCGCTGCAACATGGATATCTTGGATGGAAACTGCCATCTGGTTATAGCTGTCAGAGGTATCGCCAATCTGCAAAGTAAGGGCCTTGCCGGTAGTCGTAGCAGTTACTTTTGTGTTCGTTCCATCATTAATCGTCACGCCATTCTTGCCGGCTGCCGTCTTTAGGGTAGCCAGATCTTTAAAAGTACCGTCCGAGCCATCACTATCAGCTTTGAAAGTATATGTTGTCCCTTTGATCGTTACTGCATCACCAGCTTTAAACGTACCGCTGAGATTATAGCTTCCATCAGCCGCAGCTGTAATAGCCCCGCCATTTATAGTGCCGGAAATAGAGAGATTGACCGTAGCGCCATCCTGTAGAGAGCCGTCCAGTAACTTGATGCCGTTAAAGTTTGCGGAATCTGCGATACGGTCGATCTCGGTCTTCAACTCAGCCACTTCTTTTTGCAGATTATCTCTGTCAACTGCGTTGTCATAGGTGCCGTTCGAGGACTGGGTTGCAAGCTCGACCATACGGTTGAGCATGTCCTGCACTTCCTGCATCGCACCCTCACCGGTCTTTACCAGCGAGATATCGTCCTTTACGTTCTTCTGCGCGGTTTCCAGACCAGTGATCTGTGCGCGCATCTTCAGCGAAGTAGACGTAATCACGCAGGAGATTGACCAAATTTCTATTGTAATCCAGAATAATTCTGCGACCAGTGAGGAATCTGCGGCTGCTAGTTCAGAATTGTTTGCACAGGTAATCCAGTTGGAAGCGCAGACACAGAAATTCCAAGCAAAAGCCTGATAGGATAAGGACAGCGCGAAGAAATTTGAAAACGTGTAGAATCAGGGGGCAAGAGCTTGTTGTGATTCATTAGACAGGGCAGCTGAGGAGGGGAGGGCGTATGTTTGTCAAATAGATAGTTCAGCAAAAAGAGCACGAAAAAGTTAAGCAGGCAGCACCTGTTAATTTTATTTTACATAGTCATGAATATGTGTACAAAAAGGTGCTCAAACGCAAGATGATTGGTGCGTATCGTGTCTATGAGCGCCCATGGGTGGTACCCAAATGCAAAACATTCTGCGCTTATAAGAAAAAGCAAGAAAAAGGAGGTGTACCTCATAGCAATTTTAAGTTGTACTTGGGAAAACGAGCTACAGAAGAAATAGCTCTCCCCTCAGAATAGTGGACTATGAGAAGGCTAAAAGGCTCCTCATATATTGGATGGCGAACATGGTCAAAAAATCGAGCTTCTATTTGGAAGCCCGATTTCTGTTTATCTATCCAGCATTTTTACAATATAAGTCGTCAGCTCTTTCACAGAGAAGTTTGTCGTGTTAAGGCACAGGTCGTAGTTGAGCTTGTCGCTCCACACCTAGCCGGTGAAAAAGTTATAGTATTCCGCCCGCCCCTTGTTGATGGCTTGGATGCGGTGCTTCAGTCCATGATCTGTCAGTTCCCTACCTTCCTGTCCTTTCAACCGGCATCGCCTTATCTTGCTCTCCATATCAGAATAGGTAAAGATGCAATAGGGTTTCTGGTCTGCCAGAATATAGTCCGCACAGCGGCCCACGATCACGCAGTCCGACTTCTCCGCCAGCGCCCGGATGATTTTGCACTGCTCGGCAAAGCTCTTCCCCTGCTGGCGCAGCAGGCCGCCGGTGGGAAGGCGGAAGGTCACACCGTTGTCGATGGGGAACAACAGCACAGGGTTGCGCTCCATGCTGTGCTCCACCGTTTCTTCCATCAGCCCGGTTCGTTTAGAGAGTTCTGCAATGATCTCCCTGTCATAGTAGGCAATGTGCAGCGTCTCCGCAATGCGTCGGCCCAGCTCCCTACCGCCGCTGCCAAACTCCCGGCTTACTGTGATAATTCTGCTCATACGGATGCGCTCCTTTCCATCTTAGCTATATCGTGAATTAGATTGTGGTCAATCCTGTGTTTGACAAGGAACGCAATGCCCCAGGTAACGCACTGCGCCAGCGGGACCGAAAACCACACGCCCTGTAAGCCCAGCGCTGGGATGTTCGGCAGCACCAGCAGGAACAGCAGGATACATACCGGCTCGGCATAGACCAACAGGTACGACAGTATGCTCTTCTCCGTGGCGTACCGGAAAGCCGTGGTGATACGGACATAGGACAGTAGAACCAGAACAATCAGGAAAAACGGCAGATAGAACGATACGCTCCCGTTGGTTTCCACAGAGGCTCCAAACAGGATGCCCACATGATTCTGGGCCAGGAAGAACACCGCAAAGCACCCGATTCCAATCGTAGCAGCGGTTAAGTAGTCGTATTTCCGCATCTGCTTCATGGTGGGCAGGTTGTCCTCACTGAAAAAGCGGCTGATGAGCGGCTGGCTCCCGTCGCCCACACCTTGCAAAAGCAGATAGGCAATGGCCGCGACATAGGCGATGCACCCGTATACGGCCACCACCTGCTCGCCGTCATAGATCATCAAGAACCGGTTCATCAGGATGGTGGTAATCTGCGGGGAGAAGGTCAACCCCAAAGGGGCAACCGCCACTTTCAAAACAAACTCGAAAAGTGAAAATAGAGTTTTCGCCTGCGGTGCAGAAAAGCCAATTCTCTTTTTCACTAGGTAGAAAATCGCTGCCAGCATAGTCACGGCCTGTCCGATGATCGTATCCCATGCTGCGCCGGCCATACCTTGCCCAAGACCCTACACGAACACATAATGTTGGTGAAGAAGCCTGCCATCATGCAGGCCATGGCAAAGGTTGCGCCGCCTAGATTGCGGATGAACGGGACAAGGCCGGTGGCAAAGATCTGGAACACTGTACACAGTGCAATTACCCAGACATACTCCACAGTCATCTGTAAAAGTTCGCTTTTCGCCCCAGCAGACAGAGCAGCGGCATCAAAAATACCAGCATCAGCGCCATCAGTGCAACACTGGCCAGACCCAGCAGGAACGCCGTACTGGTAAAACACTCTTTTACTTTCCCCTGCTTCTTCTGCCCGCGCAGGATGGTAAACCGGATGGTATCGGACAGGCCGATGCCCGTCCCCACCGCCTGCATAAACGCGGAGATGGAAAAGCCCAGGTTGATGGCGGCCAGACCCATATCTCCCAAGCTACGCCCCACGAAAAAGCCGTCCACAATCGTGTAAATCCTCGAAAGGGCAAACGCTATCACGGACGGGAACACAAACTGAAAAAACATACGCCAGTTATTCATCTGTGTCGGAACTCCCATCTCGGAATAAGGTGATAAACAGGGCAAGGCTGTCATTTAGGGTGCGCATCCGTTCCAGCCCCATACGCTTCATAGCATACAGTTCCATATCATGCAATTTCTTAACGATAGTATCAGCAAGTTCCCGCCCTGTCTGAGTCAGGTGGATCTGCTTGTTCCGCTTATCTTCTGGGACGTGAACCAGTTCAATGTATCCCCGCACCTCAAATCCCTGTAAGAATGTATGAACCGTCTGCTTCAGGATTATCCATCTCTGGCCGATAGACTTGGAGGTACATGCTTTCTCATCATGGATCGAGTACAGCGCCAGGACGCTGTTCAGGGATAGCCCATTCCTCATAAATCGCATTGGTCTCCCGCCAGAGGGAATAATACCGCCGCAACTGCTCCAGCATCTGTCCCTCCTGTTTCATCAGGCTCCTCACTCCCTAATGCAGAATGGTACGGATACAAACTATTGTCAAACCGATGTCTGTCAAGAGCGCGTTAAAAATGGAGCGGCGGTGTTGCCGACCGCACTTTTATTTGTTAAACACCATTGAATATATTGTGTTACCAAAAATACGACCACCTTGGAGATTCGTTCTCCTAAATGGCCGTATTCTTTATTTTAAATTAATGCGCAAGTCGCAGGATATCGCAACCAGATTCTTGCATTCGTTTTCGATATTCAGACGGCGAACATCCTATGTGCCGTTTGAATATCGTGCTGAAATAAGTCGGATTCTCATAACCACACATATAACCAATTTCATATGACCGATATTTACTTTCCCGCAATAGTTGCTTTGCACGATTTAGCCGCGTTTCGGTCAGATAACTCACAAACGATTGAGCTAATTCCTGCTTGAACAATGCACTCAAGTAAGTAGGAGAGATCCCAACCGCCAATGCTACTATATCGAGTGATATTTTGGCGTCTGCATAATGCTCGCGAATATATAATTTGGCCCGTTTAACCGCATCCTGTCCCCCTGCAACATTCTTTTCGACGAAATCACACACTTGATCAATAATGTATGTCAAAGCATCCATCATGCCGTCAAGAGACTGTCTCGTCATCAGATGACTATATTCCTTCATCGGTTCGGGCAGTATGCTCTGTACCGGACAATGTATCTCAGTCAGAATGCTGAGCATTTCACTGTAAATGAATCCTACTATCATGCTGGTATACAAATAAGAATTGTGTGTATTCTGTCGAATGTTCTTCGTTATGTCTATCAAGCATGCGTGTATTTTTTCTTTATTAAAACTTGTCAGTGTATGTACAATTGTCTTCATGTCAAATTCATGTGGGAGCGGAGAGTTAAACGGCTTTGGCTCGATCTCCTCTACCTGCGTATCACGCCCATTCCCCATTAAGAATACGCGATCTACGAATTTAAGAGTTTCCTCGTACACAGCCTTACTGTTCTGTATTCCACCACAGATGATGGATGAAGAAATGGTTGTGTAGGAAACCTGTGTGACAGCCGCCCGTAGCCGATAAACATAGGATCGCATATTAAATTCTAAACCTTCTATCTGATTCCCCAGAAACAGCACAAAGTACAGACCGTTTTCTTTTTCTACAATACACATATTTTTTTCGCTTTGTGAAATCAGTATCTCCTCCAGCTCACTTGTAAGGCGAAAAAAGCTTTCTTCATCCTTGTCCCTGATTAGCCAATCGAAATTATCAATCTGAATCAGTATGCCTGCACAGCAGTTTGCCGTATTCCATTCTGCCGGCACGTGTTCCCTCAGCTGTCTCACGTTGATTTTTCCGGCGAGGAAACGCCGAAGTGCATGCTGGCATTGCCACATGCTATCTGCCGCTGCCTGCAAATGCAACCGCTTCACTTCATTGTTGCGCCCATGTATTTGATCTAATTCCTGAACAAGTTTGGTTAATACGCTGCACAATTCGGATATATCTACGGGCTTCAACAAGTACTCGGAAACACCTAACTGTAAAGCCGTGCGCGCATATTCAAATTCTTCGTGTCCAGTCAAAATAACAATCCGACAGTCAGGATTATGTCGGCGAAGCACCCGAATCATTTCCAAGCCATCCATGCACGGCATTCGAATATCTGTAATTACAATTTCGAACTGATTCTCCGCAGCGCACGATAGCGCTTTCTGCCCATCTTCAACTACCACCTCCAAAGCGAGTCCGAGAGACTCCCAAGGAACCGCTCGACGTATTCCTTCGCGAATAATTTCCTCATCATCTGCGAGCAGTACTGGATACATTCTCATTTCCTCCTAATTTTAGCGGCAGGTGAAGACGAACTGAAGTCCCTATCCCCAATTCACTCACGATCTCTATACCGTATTCCTCACCTGCCAGGATATGTATACGATCGCATATATTTCCCAGGCCATAACTCTCTGATGGATATTTCCGACCATACTTCAATAATTTTCCCAACTGTTGAAGCTGATTCTGCGGAATACCCACACCGTCATCCCGCACTTCCAGGAGAATAGTATCCTCCTGTTGAAGTGCATTAATGAATAGTCGGCATTTTCTCCTTGCAGGTTTGATGCCGTGATATAGTGCATTTTCCACCAGCGGCTGCAGTATCAGCTTGGGCACCATACATCCAGAAATGCTATGGTCCAGATAAACTGTATACTCGAATTCTCTGCTATAACGTATTTTCTGAATTTTAAGATAACTTTCCACATGAGCGATTTCGCATTCGACCGGAATCAAATCGCACCCTCCACTAAGGCCAATTCGGAAGAATTTCGTTAATGCAGTCACCATGTCATCTGCCTTCTTATTCTCCCCCTCCCAGATCAACCACTTTACGGAATCAAGCGTATTATATAGAAAATGTGGGTTAATCTGCGCCTGAAGTGCCTTGAATTCTGCCCATCTAAACCGCTCCTGTTCTTGCCGCACAGTATGAAGCAATTCTTTGATATGCAGAGTCATTTTTTTCATGCTAACTGCCAAAGCACCTATTTCATCGTCACGCACGACAAAAAGCGGTGTGTCAAAATCACCTTTCTCCACTTGGCCAACGAATTGCATCATCGAGTGAATAGGTCGCAGTTCATAGGCGCGCAGCAGGCGCGATACCAGAAGATTAATTAAACATGCAATTAATGCAATCCAAAGCAGTATTTTTAATATCTGACGGCTGTTCTGCCGAATAAAATTCTTATGTACTAATCCGGTTAAAGTCCATCCGCTTTCCGGCAGACGGCTGGAAAGGATAAAAAAATGTGCATTGTCATGAATCTCAGTTTCTTCACCAATTACCGTCCCGCGGATAAACTCAGAAACTGTCTCTCTTTGTCCATCGTCTTCCATTTGTTCCATCAATACGTTTCCACTGCGATCCATCAAAAATACATTCCCATTCTCTCCAAGGTACACATTCACCATTTTTCGGATCGTTTCCAACCGAATATCCACTATAATTATGCCGCATGGCAGACCAGTGCTTTTGTCCGTAAGAGAAGCGGCTGCGCTCAATACCCCCGCCCCCATATTGTTTACAATCATGGAGCCTGTCGGGCAAAGCCTCCATTTCACATCTGAATGGTTCCGCGCTTGCCGATAAAAATCGGCCGGCAATTCCAACTCTTCGTGAATGGAATAATAGCGCGACTTCGCCACCATACCATTGTCCAAAATCAAATATACCCCATAAATATTTTTATAATATTCGCCCAACTGTTTTAACCGAAGATTCAGCGATATCTGCACATCTTCGGTATTATTTTCGGAATTAAACACGCGGTTAATATGATGCTGAATCGTATCGTCCCTGATGACCAAATCGATCATACTCTTCGCATCTGTGAGCAGTTGATCCAGATCAAGCGCCACATTACTGACAATCTGCGCTGATAGCTGCAACGCGCTGTTATTCATCCTCATATCCGATGCACGATAAACGGTCATGCCTGCCGCCGATAGCGGCAACAACATCATCAATGTAAAGTACAGTGCCAGTCTCCGTCCCAGAGAATAGCGAAAAAAGCTTCGAATTCTATTCATTGCCAGCCTCCTGAAAAAAGGCGCAAGACCGGACCGCAAAAGCGGTTCGGTCTGCGTGATTCGGTATCAGTTGGTTACTCTTCCCCCAAGTACATTTTACGCACTTTATCATTATTAAGCAACCGCCGTCCGGTGTCAGTAAGCGTGATATTCCCTGTTTCCATAACATAGCCGCGATCAGCTATCGCCAAAGCCATACTGGCATTTTGTTCGACCAGTAAAATTGTTGTGCCCATTTTCTGAAGTCGCGGGATGATATTGAAAATTTCATCGATAAAAATTGGTGCAAGACCCATTGACGGTTCATCTAGGATGAGTAGTTTCGGATTAGAGATCAGTCCACGCACCATTGCAAGCATCTCCTGTTCACCGCCTGACAGTGTACCAGCCGTCTGCCAAATGCGTTCTTTCAGACGCGGAAAAACCTCAAACCATTTTTCAATATCGCTTTGCATACGCTGATTATCTTTTTTCAGAAAGGCTCCCATCTCTATATTTTCCATAACGGTCAACTTGGGGAACACATGGCGAGATTCCAACACTTGCGCAATGCCGTATTTGGCAACTTTGTAGGCCGGCAAGCCAGCGATACTTTTGCCCTCAAAGCGAATCTCTCCCTTACTCGGCTTCAAAATGCCTGAGATGCAACGCAGTAGTGTCGTCTTACCGGCGCCGTTTGCGCCGATCAACGCAACAATCTCATTTTCATTTACTTCCAAGCTGACACCCTTGAGCGACTGAATCGCACCGTATTTGTGCTCCAAATTACAAATTTCCAGCTTATTTGGCACGGGCGACTCCTCCTTTCCCCAAGTATGCCTCTATTACCTGCTGATTTTTCTGAATATCCGCCGGAGGCCCCTCCGCGATTTTTGATCCGTGATCCAGCACGGTTATTTCATCAGACAGACTCATCGCCAATTTCATATCGTGCTCAATCATGAGCACAGTAATTCCTTGCTGGCTGATTGCGCGGATGATTTGTATCAAATCCTTTTTTTCCGTTGAATTCATGCCAGCTGAGGCTTCATCCAACATCATCAGTTTAGGAGCACTCGCCAGACCACGGACGATCTCAAGCAGGCGCTGTTCACCATAAGGTAAATTGCAGGCCAGCTCGCCTGCGCGATGGGTAAGGTTTACAAAATCGAGCAACTCATATGCACGTTCAACCATCTTTTGCTCTTCCTGACGTTCTTTCTTTGTCCGAAGAATTGCAGATACAAGGCCAGATTTTGTACGGCAGTGTTGCCCAACGATAACATTTTCCAATACACTCATGGTCGAGAACAAGCTGATATGCTGAAATGTACGAGCAATACCAAGCTCGTTAATTGCGTATCTTTCATTACCGTTAATTTGTTTACCCTCAAGAAATACATTACCTTCCGTAGGCTGATATACTCCCGATATTACATTAAAGCATGTGGTTTTACCTGAGCCATTTGGACCAAGCAAACCATGAATTTCACCTTTAGAAACGCTCATGTCCAATTCATTAATTGCTTTCAGACCACCAAACTTCATTGTAACATGGTTAACCTTTAATAGTTCCTCCATTTACTCCACCCCCTGCTTGCTTGTGGCATTTCGCACAGGAACCTTATGAAACAGAAAATAAAAACGGTTATATACCGTTCCTGCAATACCATTCGGCATAAAAAAGAGTACAAAAATAATCAGCGCACCATAGATCAGCATCTGATATGTACCGAACTGCTGCAGAAATTCTGTAATTGCTATTACAAGCGCAGAACCGATTAAGGGCCCACAGAGGGTACCCATGCCGCCGACAAGCAACATCACAAGAAACATACTCGACTGGTCTGCCGAGAAGGTCTCTGGACTGATAAAACGCACCATATGTGCGTAAACCGCACCGCCGATACCGGCGTAAAACGCTGCAACAGTAAAAGCCAACGCTTTATAATGTGACAGTTTCATACCAAATGCCTCACTGGCATCTGGATTACATTTGATTGCCTGCATCGCCCGTCCAACGCGCGAATCTATAATCCGACGTTTAACCAACAGACTGAGAAGTACCAGTGCAAGCACAAAATATAAATATCTCGCGTTGGTATTCAGCTTGAAATCGAACAAAGTAACCGAAGGGATACCACCGATTCCATTTGCACCGCCGGTCAGTTGCGTCGGGCCATTGATTGCCAACAGACGAACAATTTCCCCAAATCCAATTGTTACCATTGCGAGAAAGTGGTGTACAAGTTTTGAGCAAGGGAGTGCCAGAATATAGCCAATTGCCGCTGCAAAGATACCGCCGATCAGCATTGCCAGCAGAACCGGCACGCCTGTTTTACTAAGGATAGCGCTGAAATACGCTCCAATCGCATAAAACCCTGCCTGCCCAAGTGAAATCTGTCCGGAATAGCCAAACAGGACGTCAAAGCCAGTATTGACAATAATATAGATGCCCAGCGTACAGAGAATCAGATGCATATATATCGCTTCACGGAACAAAACCGGATAAATCATCACCAATGCAGGCAGTACGGCTCCAATCGTGCGTTGTGTTTTCACATTGGACAGGGCTTTCATAATATGATTCATTTTTTACCCTCCCCTTAATCCGCTTTCACTTTCAAAATACCATGAGGCATGACGAATAGAACAACAATCAGCACACCGAAGGAAATGATATCCTTAAAAGACGAAGAAAGATAGCCTGCTGCCATCGTCTCTACAACACCGACGATCAGACCACCAATAATTGCGCCATACATATTGCCATAGCCGCCCAGAACAGCCGCTGCAAATCCTTTTGTCGAAAGGATCGCACCCATCTTTGGATATACGCCGTAGATCGGTGCCAAAAGGATACCTGCGATCGCACTAAGTACGGCAGCAAGCGCCCACGCCATACCGACCGTGAACGGTACATTGATGCCCACAACACCCGCTGCCATCGGATCCTGTGCTGCGGCGCGCAGACTTGTACCCATACGGGTCTTGTTCATAAACAAATGTAGTAAAATCATACAAACGATCGTGACCAACATGATCACGAGCTGCTGAGGTGAAATAGATACTACTCCGATTTGATATGGAAATTCTCCAAATACAGACGGAAAATTTTTAACATCAGTACCCCATACAATCATGGCAAAATTTTTCAGAAAAATAGATAGGCCAATCGTAGCGATAACAATATGTATTTGACCGGCACCTCGTTTGAGAAGCGGACTGATCATACTTCGTTCCATCAACATACCGAAAACGAACATAATTGCAATCGCAATGAATACTGCAAAAATAAACGGAATTTTACATCCAACATAAATAGTGAATGCAACGTAAGCGCCCAGCATGAATATCTCGCCCTGCACAAAGCTCATCAATCCGGAAGCGCTGTAAATCAGGCTATATCCAAGGCCGATCAGCGCATAGATACAGCCAACGGCTATTCCCCCGACCAACAACTGCAAAAACATAAGCTTACTCCTTTATTTCTTGTAAGCAGCGGCCAGCTCAGGCTATCGAACCGGCCGCTCTATTCGTTTCCGATTGTTTATTCAGCTTCCCAGTACTTACCGTCTTCAATCCTGAAAATACGCATTACATCAATTCCCTCGCCGTTGCCTCCCTTATAGGAGAATGTGCCAGCCAGACCAACATAGCCATCGATGTCATTATACGCATCGCGCAACTCCTGGCCATGATCTGCGCCAGAGTCCTCCATCGCAACCGCAATCATATTTATACCGTCATAGGCGCGGCAGGCGTTATCCGAAGCTGGAGCAGCGCCAAATTCAGCAATATAGTCTTCGAGAAACACCCTCATATTCTCGTCCTGCGCTTCTTCCGGATCCTCATAGATCAGATACTGCGCTGCGAAGCATACTCCATTGGCCGTATCACCTGCAACGTTAAGAATCTCCGGCATAGAATAACCTTCCGGACCTAAAATCGTACCCGAGAAGCCGGACTGACGCAGTTGCTTCGTAACCGCTCCCATATCATCGGACAAACACCATACTAGCACCGCATCCGGAGAGGCCGCATTGATTTTCGCAAACTGCCCAGTAAAATCACGATCACCGTTTGCCATCGTTTCCGCTGCAACGAACTCAATGTCATAATCCGCACAGGCTGCTTTGAAGGCATCCGCACCAGAAGTACCGTACTCGTCATTGCTTGTAAATGTCGCGATTTTCTTCAGCCCTTCGTCATTAGCATATTGCGCAAGCTGCTTACTTGCAGTATTCGCATTAGCAATCGAGCGGAACAGATAGGTATATCCCTGTTGAAGCCATGTTGGTGACGTACCCCCACTAACGAGCAAAGTCTGAGATTCTTCGACCACCGGCGCTGCTGCCTGCACATTAGCGCTGTGCAGCGAACCAAAAATCGCATTGACTTTGTCCACCTGTACCAGTTTGGTTGCCGCCTTTACCGCTTCCTCCGGAGACGACTTATCATCATATGATACAATCTCGACTTGACAGCCTAAGATGCCTCCCTTTTCATTCAACTGGTTAACCGCTAATTGAGCACCATTAAGCGCCGCTTGCCCCAGTTGCGCTGACCCGCCTGTCAAAGGTCCGAAATAACCAATCTTGATAGTATCATTCGAAGAACCCTCGCTACTCTGGGTATCGTTATTATTCCCACAACCTATAAGCAATCCCAGTATCATCGTTCCGCATAACAGCCAGCTTAATGTCCGTTTCATCAGTAACTCTCCTTTTCTGTCAACTTTGTTCTTTTTCTCTTTCTTTTTTGTATTGTATTCTGCACTATTTTTACGGGAGCAATTCGACCTTCATCAGACCTGGTTCCGCGTTATGAAGCCGCTTGAGCCATTCATCGCCCTCTTCCAAAGGAACAGTTGCACTAATCATACGGTCCACATTAATTTTTCCAGACGCAATCAGTGACAGACAGACGTCATACTCACCTGCGGAAGCACAGGAACCATAAAGAGTAATCTGCGAGGTGACGACGCTCTGCAGATTCATTTTCACCTCACGTGATACATTACCGACAAGAACCACTCCGCCGCCGTTTTTCGTACAGGACAGTGCAGTATCAAACGTTGCCGGTATACCCACTGCCTCAAAGGTAACATCCGCGCCGCGCCCTTCAGTCAGTTCAAGAACCCGTTGGCGGGTGTTCTCTTGTTTTGTGTTAATTGTTGCTTGTGCACCAAGCTCTTTTGCCATGGCCAGTTTGCCGTCATCCATATCCAGTGCAATAATCTGCGTACAGCCGGAAACGTTGAGCACCTGAATAAGCATTAGTCCGATCGTCCCGCAACCGACAACCACTGCTCTATCGCCCAAGTGAATCGGCGACTGTGCAACTGCATGCACCGCGATTGACAGCGGCTCGACCATCGCAGCCTGCTGATAGGAAACCGTATTTGGTATATGATATAGAATCCTTTCTGGCACTGCAATATATTGCGCCATAGCACCGTCGCGGCTATATTCCGCGCAATGGACGCCGAGTACGCGACGATGCATGCACAGATTCACCATGCCTTTA
>NZ_JACOPL010000026.1:0-14627 GCF_014287995.1 Agathobaculum faecis | reverse complement strand
ATCCGTGGTTGTTCTTGGTGTCGGCCACGCGATGTGCGGATGAATGGAGGATGTTGAAATGAAGTGCATCTGTGGATACGAGCAAGACAAGCCATTTGAACAATATAAAAACTTCGTCCTGTTTGACATGATGAGCAATTTATACACAGTAGAGGCGCACAAAAATCTGTATATCTGCCCTAAATGCGGTACAGTAAAATTTGAGGAGGCCGACCATGAAGTTTCGGAGTAAGACGGGGGAAGTCGTACTTACCATTGATGAGGCATTAGAGCAGTTTTGCGATAGCAAAAAAGATTGCGACTATTGCGAGCTTCGGGAACTCGTGCAGCAATACGCAGGGACGAAGAAGCCGTGTCATGAATACGTAAGAGCCAACCCTTACGAAGCCGCCCGCCTGATGGGCTATGAGGTCGTGGAGGATGATAAAGTTGTCGAAATCGACCAGGTTAAAAAGGAGGAAACCAACATGGACAAGCCGAGAATTTGCGATGTGCTGGGGGTTGAAGTCAATGAAAATTTCAAGTTCAACGATTTTCCATTTGACGAATGCAAGGTTTATTTTGTCGGTACAGACGGAGAAATAATAAATGCTAAAGGTGGTTCGGTCACTGGCGGAGAACTGTGCTACATCATTAACAACCCCGACCGCATCATCCACAAGCCCCGCTGGACGGAGCAGGAGGTGGAGAGGGCGAAAGCGATCAAGGTACTGTACCCAGAGGCAGACAACCTCAATGAATGTGACCCGCAAATTAAGGTATTGAACACCAAATTTGTTATTGCAACGCTTGATACTGCTTTGTTTCCATCTCTCCGCCCCGGCGAATCTGTCAAGCTGGACGAGATCATCGGAGGTACGGAATGAGAGCTATAAAAGAAATAGAAGCTGATATTGAATTTTTACGAGAAGATTTGAAAGCGCTGCGCGCGCAAGGCTCACCGACCAGCGTTGCGATGTACGACCTCTTCGAATTATTTGATGAATTAGAAGAAGCGAAAAAGGCAGGTGCAGAATGAACGCAGTAGAAAACCAGGTGCGCGAGCTGGTCAAGGTCGAGCTGGCGGCGGCGAACGAGAAGTTTCCGCCGTTCCACTCGGCGCATGAGGGCTGGGCGGTACTCAAAGAAGAAGTAGAAGAATTAGAAACAGAGGCGGAGATGGCTGCGTCGACACTTACTGAGGCGTGGGTATTCATTAAAGACAATGACCAGGCAGCAAAAGACGAGATAAAATGGCTATGGCAATATGCTATAAACGCCGCCTGCGAGGCGATACAGGTCGCGGCGATGTGCCAGAAGTTTTTGGATATGGAGGACAAACAATGAGAGAGATCCTTTTCAAAGCAAGGCGGCTGGATAATAGAGAATGGGTGGAAGGGAGCTTGATTTCGTTTGCAGATGGAGGGCGAGCGATTTTACCATCTAAGAGTGCTGCGCTTTACAAGAAGGGCGCGTCTCTTTTTTCTACTGTAAATTGCCTTGAGGTTGCCCCCTCCACAGTTTGTCAGTATACCGGACTAACCGACAGGAACGGCGTGAAGATTTTTGAGGGGGACAAGCTGTATGACCCACACGAGAATATGATTTATACAGTAGGGTGGAGTGAAGAACAGGCGGTGTTTCAAATGAAATATAGTTGGCACAGAAAAAGTGTAGAAAGTGCGCATTACTGTGAAATCATCGGCTTCATCCACGACGGGGAGGGCGGACAGCATGAATAATCTTAAAAATTATAATCCAGTGCAGGGGAGAAACATCCATACAGTGCGTGTGACGTTTATGGATGGGGAATATACGGGACACATTGCATTTGAAGTCGGTGGCAATTGTCGTGGTTCGGATTTTCTGAATGATGATTTTCTCGAAGAAGATATGCAGGAAGAAATTGAACAATATGTAGAAAACGACTGTGATTTTCGTTTCCATGATGTTGAGGACGGTTATTTTACTGCAACCTTAGCCGACCCAGACGGAAATCTGCTTTATGTAGACGGAGATAGCGCGGATATGAGCAAACGGATTGTGCGCATTGAAATTGCAGGTGTGCGGCCGCAGGAGGAAGCAAAGAAAGCGTGGGAACAAGAACAAAGTGACTGACTACTCACCTGAAATGCTTGAAATGCTCGCGCGCAGAAGAAAATATGACGAGTGGAGGGGAGAAGAGATTGACCAAAAAGGAACTGTCGCAACTGTATTGGCTGAACAGGGAAATAGAGGAAGATAAACGGAAGCTGTCAGAGCTTGAGGCGGCAGCGGCAGACTGTACGGCAAAGATCACCGGACTGCCGCATGTGTCGGGCGTACATGATAAAATCGGTGACTTGGGTATCCTGATCGCCGAACAGAGGGACTTGATTAATCTCAAGGTGCGTCAGTCGGTAATAGAATATAACCGGCTGAATCGATACATAGCAAGCGTAGATGATGCGCAGATGCGGATGATTCTATCTTTGCGGTATGTGAATGGGCTGTCTTGGCAACAGGTGGCGTTTAGTATGGGTGAAACGGACGAGCAATATCCGAGGCGCAAACATAACGCATTTTTACGGAAAAGTGAAGTTGACGAAAAAGACGAAATAAATGTAGTACAATGATATTGAGCAAAGCCCCGAAGGGCTGAAACTCAAAAGCCTGAAATTCATGTTTTCCTCCTTTCTACTTTCTCGTCCGGCCGGTGCTGGGCGGGATATGCCCCCAAAGCTGCATGAGGCAGAGGGGGAGCCATAGTTTTTCCCGCGCCCGACGGGTCATTCGGGCAGAACAAGCAATCCGGTGCTGACTTATACGCCTTGTGCCCGCACAAGACAGAATTACAAGCACCGCCCTGCGATCCCCGAAGCTCTGCGTTCCATGCGGGGTACTGACGTAGGGGACGCGGGGATACGTCCCTAAGCCTGCATGAGGGCGGCGGGGCAAATCATATCGAGCTGCGGAACGCTCGATACCGCGTGCCAGCAGCGGGATATAAAAGTCTGGCTTGAACTGCCTGCACCTGCACAGCACGCAGGGCGAAATTTAGCGTAAACGCCGAAGCAGGGCAGGGCTGCGATATCTCTGGTAACTTAGTTTGTTGGGTGTATTGTGGATGCGCTTGATGCGCTTATTTATCATAAAATTGTGGCATGAGTGTTATAGCATATGGTATTATATTTATAGTTACACCATAGAAAGGAAACAGAGATGAAAGAACAAAAATGTGCGATTTGGATTTCAGCTTTTGCTACAGTGATATCAGTATGTAGTGCTATATTATTAAATATATTATATGTGGATTTTCTATGGGGGTCATTCTTTGTCAATCTGTCTCTTAGCGTTTTGGGTGGTAGTTGTTTCGCACTCCTTATTTCCATATCTTCATATAAAATTCATAAGAAAAATACTTTGGAAAATTTTATACATGAAACCAGAAATGCTATTATAGTAATTCAATCTATACCGAATAATCTACATGAATTATCGTACAGTGAAATATATGATACTATCCAGATTGTAGCATTACATGACGAATGGGAGCTTGGATGCGCTTATGCTGATATAGAATTTTTCTTTTTCGCAGAAAAACAGAGAAAAAGAATATATGAAGAAATATATTTTCCAGTACATAAGATATTAGAAGTGTGTCAGTATTATCACAGGGAGCTAAAAAGGGTTGGAACAGGATCAAGGCAATTTGCAAGGAGTCTGGAAAAGATTTGTTTCACACGATATGAAACAAACGGAATACGCTGCATAGAACGAAATATTGATCGTGTTTCTATAGCATTAAATGGATGGTTTTTTGATTTATACGAAGGAAAAAGACAAGACAATAGAAAGCCGCTATCCTGACGGGTGGCGGTTTTGTTTTGCGCAGATTGGGGGGTGGTGTTATGGCGAAAAGGCGCGGGCAGTCCAACCGGTACGGGGCGGACGAGATGCGGGAAAAGGTAGAGGAATATTTTGCGGAGACCGAGGCGGCTGGCAGGATGCCCAGTGTGGGCGGGCTGGCGCTGCATCTGGGTTTCAACAGCCGCACGGCGCTGCAGCGGTACATCGACGGGTCGGCGGCGGATAAGACGCCGCTGATAGATTGTGTGGACATTATCACGCGCGCGCGGTCGCGCATCGAGGAGGCAAACATACAGGCGCTCTATGACCGCGACAAAACGCGCGGCGCGCAGTTTGTGCTGCAAAACGGGTTCGGCTATACCGAAAAGCAGGAGATCAGGCACGATGCGGTGATCAATGTGCAGATCACGGACGAATGAGAGAGGCAGTGGTTTTGCATGCGGGCTAGAGCGCACTTGCAGAAATGTTGCCGAGACGTGCGCGGGGTATGGGCTTTTCGTGGGGAAATACCGAAGGGCGCGGCGGTCAGGCGCGCGGATACTGCAAAACACGGGTTTTATTCCATTGGGAGGTGGTACGCTTGCAGGTGAATATACCAAAGCGGGCGTTCAACACGGTGTATCTTCCGCTGCTGGACGACGAGCAGCACCGCTATATCGTGCTGTACGGCGGCGCGGGGTCGGGCAAGAGCGTGTTCGCGGCACAGCGGCTGATCGTGCGCATGATGAGCAAGCCGCTGTGCAATATCCTTGTGGTGCGCAAGGTGGGCGACACCAACCGCACCTCAACTTACGCGCTGCTGCGGCAGGTGATTACACGCTGGGGGCTGTATGGGCTGTTCGATGTGACCGACCTGCGGATCGTGTGCAGGGCGACGGGGAACGAGTGCATTTTCAAAGGGCTGGACGACCCCGAGAAGATCAAGTCCGTGACGTTCGCCAAGGGCGAGCTGACCGATATATGGATCGAGGAGGCAAGCGAGATCGAGGAGGCGGACTTCAACCAGCTCGATATACGCTTACGCGGCAGGGGGATACATGGGCAGATCACGCTTTCCTTTAACCCCGTCAACATCCTGCACTGGCTCAAGCGGCGGTTCTTTGACCGGAAGGACGGGCGGGCGGTGACGCTCAAGACGACCTACAGGGACAACGCTTTTCTGGACGAGGACTACAAGCGGACGCTGGAGGGCTACAAAACGACCGACCCCTACTACTACGAGGTATACTGTCTGGGGCAGTGGGGCGTGATCGGGCGGACGATATTCGACGCGCGGGCGGTCAACCGGCGTTTGAGAGAGCTGCGGCCGGCGGAGAAGCGCGGGTATTTTGCCTATGATACGTTTTACGACCCAGTATACAACGAGGTGCGCATACAGGACGGCACGATACGCTGGGTCGAGGCGGAGGACGGGTATATCTCCATCTACGAGGACAGGCGCGCGGGCGTGCCGTATGTGATCGGCGGGGACACCGCGGGCGAGGGCTCGGACTGGTTCGCCGGCCAGGTGCTGGACAACACCACGGGGCGGCAGGTCTGCACGCTGCGGCAGCAGTTCGACGAGGACCTGTACGCGAAGCAGCTATACTGTCTCGGCAGGTACTACAACGACGCGCTGGTGGCGGTGGAGGCGAATTTCAGCAGCTATCCGATCAAGGAGCTGCAAAGGCTGCGGTATCCACGGCAGTATGTGCGCACGGCGGAGGACAGCTACACCCGCCGGCCGATGGAGCGCTACGGGTTCAAGACCACCAGCGTCACGCGGCCGGTGATCATCGCGGGGCTGGTGGAGATCGTGCGCGAGAGCGTGGAGCTGCTGCACGACGCGGACACGCTGGGCGAGATGCTGACCTTTGTGCGAAACGAAAAAGGGCGCGCGGAGGCCGAGGAGGGCGCGCACGACGACTGCGTGATGGCGCTGGCGATTGCGTATTACGCGCGGACACAGCAAAGCACTGCTGCGGACAAGCCAAGGGGCGTGCGGGCAGAGTGGACGGAGGACATGTACGAGGACTACTGGAACGCCGACGAGGATGGACAGGCGTATCTGATACAGAAATGGGGCGATCCGTTTTGAAGAAGGACGAAGCGATATTACAGAAATGGCAGGAGCGGCTGCAAAAGGCGCGGCGGCAGTACGCGGCCGAGCTGGGCCGGATGGACGAGCGGGAGGCGCTCTACCGCGGCACGCACCAGATTGACCGGCCGCGCGGGAGCAAGGCGGAGGGCAAGCCGCAGGACGCGAACATCGCGCGCAACGTGGTGGCTGAGATCATCGAGGCCGAGGTGTCCAGCGACATCCCCACGCCCAAGGTGACGGCGCGGAACAGGGAGGACGAGGGGCTTGCCAAGACCATCGAGGACTACCTCCGGAACGAGCTGGACCGCCTGCCGTTCGAGCGGCTCAACGACCAGGACGAGCGCACGACCCCGACGCACGGCGGCGACCTGTTCCTGGTGGAATGGGACAACGAGGCGCGCACGCACACGACGCGGGGCGCGCTTTCCGTTACCCTGCTGCATCCCAAGCAGTTCATCCCGCAGCCGGGCGTATACAGCATCCCCGAGATGGACTATTTTTTCATCCAGCTTGCGCAGACCAAGGACTACATCAAGGCCAAATACGGCAGGGATGTGAGCGCGGAAAGCGAGGAGGAGCCGGACGCGCGCGGCTTTGAGGAGCCGGCCGTGGACGATCTGGTGACAGAGAACATCGGGTATTTCAGGAACCGAGAGGGCGGCGTCGGCCGTGTGGCGTGGTGCAACGATATTCTGCTGGAATACATGGACGACTATCAGGCGCGCAGGGTCAGGCGGTGCGCCAAGTGCGGCGAGGTCATGCAGGGCGACACCTGCGCCTACTGCAAGGGTACAAAGGGGGAGGAGAGCGTCGAACGGGCGTTCCCGCGCACGGACGGGAACGGGATACCGGTGGCAAAGACGGTCGTGGACGTGCGCGTGGACGAGTACGGCGTGCCGCACGAGACGGTGCGGGAAGAGAACGAGATGATACCCTACTACAAGCCCGACGTGTATCCGGTCGTGCTGCGGCGCAACGTGAGCGTTTTCGGGCAGCTTTTGGGGTCGTCCGACGTGGACATGATACGCGACCAGCAGATGCTGCTGAACAAGCTGGACAGCTCGATCGAGCAGAAGCTGCTCGGCGGCGGCTCCTATGTGACGCTGCCGAAGGGGCTGCAGATCAGGCGGACGGACGAACAGCTCAAGGTGATCGAGCTGAAAGACCCTGCGCAGAAAAACATGATCGACGTGCTGACGGTGCAGCCGGATATTTCCAAGGACATGGCCTACGAGGAGGCGACCTATCAGGCGATGCGCAACCTGATCGGCATAACCGATTCATTCCAGGGGCGCAGGGACGCGACCGCGACGAGCGGCACGGCAAAGGAGTTCGCCGCCGCGCAAACCGCGGGCCGCCTCGAAAGCCGCAAGGTGATGAAGAACGCGGCATATGCGGACCTGTTCGAGGTGATGTTCAAATTCCTGCTGGCGTATTCGGACGAGCCGCGGCCGATCGTGCGGCAGCAGTCGGACGGGAGCACGGCGTACAGCACCTTCGACAAGATGGACTTTCTCGCGTTCGACGACGCAGGGGAGCCGTACTGGAACGACGAGTTCCTGTTCAGCGTGGACCAGACCGCGCCGCTGGCGGGCAACCGCGAGGCGCTGTGGCAGGAGGCGCGGATGAACCTCGAAAAGGGCGCGTTCGGGAACCCTGCGGAATACCAGACGCTGCTTCTGTTCTGGACCATTATGGAGAACCTGCACTACCCGCTGGCGACCGAGGCCAAGCAGCAGGTACAGGGGCGCTTGCAGGAACAGCAGCAGATACAGATGCAGCAGATGGCGATGCAGCAGCTTCAAAATCAGACGATGGGAGGGGTGGCGAATGGTTTGCCCAGTATGTAAGATCGATACCCGCGCGGAAACTGTGGACGGGAAGCTCGTACTCGTATGCAAGAACCCGCAGTGTCCGAAATATAAGACCATCGTAAAGGAGGTGGGGTAAATGAAGAACGCAAAGGGATATGCCGGCAAGATTAAGAACACTGGCAGCATGTACGTCAAAGCGCCGTACGCGCAGGAGAAAGGCGGCAAGAAGCCGACCGTCAAGACCGGCGGCGACCTGAGAGCAAGCAAGGGCAAATAAACACGGCCACCCGAAAGGGTGGCTTTGTTATGCCCAAAATTCGCAGGGAACAGCGTAAAAATCCGGAAAGGAATCAGTTATGGAAGAAATTTTGACGGGAACCGAAGCAGTGGATACCACTCCGGCAGGCGAAAACGAGCAGGAACGCGCCGAACCTGCGCCCGATACGGCCGGACAAGGCGAAAACGGGCAGGGGACGGAGGAAATTCCGAACGCCGAACCTGCGCCGGCCGGACAGACACCCGAAGAGAACGCGGCGTTTGCCGCCGCGCGCCGCAGGGCGGAAGCGCAGGCCGCACAGCGCATGCAGGCCGAAAAGGACGCGCTCGTACAGCGCATGCTTTCCGGCCAGATCAACCCCTACACGAACCGGCCGTTCTCGACCGAGGCGGAGTACAACGACTACTTGCAGCGGTTCGAGGCGGAGCAGCGCGACCAGCAGCTGCAGCAGGCGGGGCTGGACGCAAACCTGCTCAACCGCATGATCGAGAACAATCCGGCGGTGCAGCAGGCGCGGCAGATGACCGCGCGGATGCAGCAGCAGGAGGGGCAGCGCGCGCTGGAGGCGCAACTTGCGGAGATCGCAAAGCTCGACCCGTCCGTGACGGACATGGCGACGCTGGTGAAGCACCCGAACTTTGCGGACTTTGACGCAAGGGTACGGCAGGGGTATTCCCTGATCGATGCGTTCAAGCTGGCCAACTACGACCAGCTGACCGGCAAAAAGGCGGCGGCCGCAAAGCAGCAGGCGCTCAACGCGGTGAACGGGAAAAACCACCTGAACGCCACAAAGGGCGCGGGAAGCGGGGAGGACATTGTGGTGCCGGAGGAAACGATGGAAAGCTACCGCAGGTTTTTCCCGAACTGGACAAAGCAGCAGATCATTGAGGACTACAAAAAACACAAGTAAAGGAGAATTTGCATGTTCAAAGTAGCATATCGGCGCGTGACGGACGTGGAGCCGTTCGTATATCCGGCCTGCCCGACCGGAGAAGGCGCGCTCGGGCTGGGTACGGCGGCGGTGCTGACCGCCGGCGTATTGGCAAAGTGCGGGGCGAGCGTAAAGCCGACCCATATTGTGATGGGGCCGCCGCGTGCGGACGGGACCTGCCCGGCGATCGGGGTGACGGAAAACACGGTTTTCGAGACGACCTCGACCGCGACGGTGGCCGAGACGGTGATCGGCTCGGCGGTGACGCTCGCCGCGGACGCACAGACCGTGACCGCGACGACCACGAGCGGTGTATTTAAGATTCTGGAGACCGACGGCGCGGCGACGGCATCGACCGTGCGCGGCGTATTTGTGGAGCCGCCCGCGGCGGCAGGCTGAGAAAAGGAGTGATAGAAACAATGGCAGGCATTATTTTTGCAGAGGGGACCGGCCTGAATGATTCGGTATTCGGCAAGTCCCAGGCGCCGATCAAGGCGATGATCGAGCATAATGTGGAGGCGTTCGAGAAGCAGTCCATGATCGACAAGATCTTCTACATGGACACCACGACCAACTACGCGGAGAAGTACACCTCCGAAACCTCGATGGGCGACTTTGAGGATGTGGGCGAGAACGGCGCGTACCCCATCACCTCGATCCAGGAGGGCTATTCCAAGGTGATCGAGCCGACGACCTGGAAAAGCCGCTTTGAGGTGACGCAGGAGATGATCGAGGACGCGAAGCTCGGCAAGATCAAGTCCCGCGCGAACATCTTCGGCACGAGCTACAACCGCACGCGCGAGAAGTTCGCGGCCGACATGCTGATCGGCGGCATGGGGACGGCCGTGACCATCGGCGGCAGGAAATACGACACCACCTCCGCGGACGGCAAGGCGCTGTTTGCAACCGACCATCCCTCCAAAACGCAGGGCGCGAAGGGCGCGCAGTCCAACCTGTTCAAGTATACGGCGGCGTCGGACAAGTTTACCGAGGTGCTGGACAGCGCGCAGGAGAGGATGCAGGACTTCCGCGACGACAACGGAAACCTGCTGACCGTTGCGCCGGACACCATCATCATCCCGAACAGCGGCGCGCTCAAGCGGAAAATCTTCGAGGCGGTAGGCTCCGACCTGGACCCCAACACCTCGAACAATGCGTTCAATTTCCAGGTGGGGCTGTGGAACGTGCTGGTTTGGAACTATCTGCCCAAGACGGTAAGCGGCAAGGAGTATTTCCTGCTGATGGACAGCAAGTTCAATCAGGATTACATGTGTCTGCCGTGGCTGGACCGCGTGAAGCTGACGGTCAAGAGCGCGATCGACGAGAACACGGACGCGAACACATGGTCGGGCCGCGCGCGCTTCGGCGCGGGCTTCAACAACTGGCGCTCGATCGCGCTGGTGGGCGATTCGCTGTCCAGCGGAACCGAGCTTTGACAGGGAGGGGGCGGGGCTTCCCGCCCTTTTCTTCTAAGGAGGGATGCGCATGACATGGGAAGAAATACAAAAGGCGGCGCTGGACAAGGTGTTTTCCCGCACGAATTACGGCGTTGAGGTGGCGCTCGATTCCGCGGACGTGGCCGACTATGTAAAGGCCATGCCAAAGGCGGCGCGCTTTGCGATGATCGATCTGGCCGAGGTCATGCCGATCTACCGCAGCGTGGAGCAGGAGCTTCCCGAGCGGGCGGACGGATACCGGCTGTTCCGCGTGCGGGAGCTGGCTCCGGATTTTATGCGCCTGTGCCCCGACCGGCTGACGGTGATGGGGAAAAGCAACACATTCCGGCGCATCAACGACTACCAGTTCGACGGGGACGACCTGCTGTATGTGCCGGGGAGCTACACCGGAACGCTGGTGATCTGGTACGAGGCGCTGCCGGAGGACATTGACGAGGATACGCCGGGCGAGACGACGTTCTCGCTCTCCGAGGAGGCGCAGCGGGCGGTGCCGCTGTATATCGCAAGCCAGATTTTCAAGGAAGACGACATATCCATGGCGGTGCAGTATTTGAACGAGTACGAGAACGTAAAGGCGATGCTGAACGCGCGGAGCAGCCAGACGGCCTCCGGCGGCGGCTTTACGTCGGTTTTGGGGTGGGTGTAAATGGCGGCGTATTCCATACCGGATTCCCCGAAGAAATACAAGACCGAGTATTCGCGTTTCAAGGGCGTGGACTTTTCCTCCAACCCGACGCAGATCGACGACAAGCGCGGCGCGGCCGGCACGGTAAACCTGATCTCCGACAGCGGCGGCTTCCCAGAAAAGCGCAAGGGCTGGCGCAGGCTGCAGGAATGCGAAGCGCCGGTAAACGGCCTGTACAGGGGGACGATCAAGGGGAAGGAATATTTCCTCGTACACGGCGGTACAAAGCTGTACCAGTGGACGGACAACTCGATCACGCAATTGAAAACCGGACTGAAAAACGCCAGGGGGACGGCGTTTTCGATGAACAACAAAATATATGTCCTGACGGGCGCGGAGTACCTTGTTTTTGATGGGAAAACCGTGAAAAACGTCACGGACGAGGCATATGTGCCGACAACGACGATCGCCAACAAGCCCACCGGCGGCGGGACCGCGTTCGAGGACGTGAACCTGCTTTCGCCCAAGCGGAAAAACGAGTTTTCCGGCGACGGGAGCACAAAGACCTACCAACTCGACACGACCGATATTGACAGCATCACAGAGGTCAAGGTGAACGACGAGGTTTGGGCATCCTCCAAATACAGCCTGGACAAGGCAAAGGGGCAGGTGACCTTTACCGAAGCGCCGCCCAGGCCGGCCGTGACGGGGGCGGACAACGTGACCATCACGTTCTCCAAGGCGGTGGACGGGTACGTGGACAAGATCACAAAATGCACGATCGCCGCGATTTACGGCGGCAAGTCGCAGGACAGGGTGTTCCTTGCCGGAAACCCAGACCAGCCGGACACGGACTGGCACTGTGAATCGAACGACCCGACGTACTTTTCCGACCTCTCCTACGCGACCATAGGCGCGGACGGCGCGCCGATCATGGGGTATTGCAGCATATCCGATTCCCAGGCGGTTTTTAAGGCGGACAACCGCTCCGACACAACGATATACTTCCGCGGCTACACGATCACAGACAAGAGCGTGCAGTTTCCGGTGCGGCGGGGCGCGACCGGCGCGGGGGCGGTGGCAAAGCAGGGCTTTGCCTACCTGCTGGACGACCCGCTGTTCCTGTCGAGGTCGGGCGTGTTTTCCCTGACAACGAACAACCTGACCGCGATGCAGGCGGTGCGCAACCGATCGTTCTATGTGGACGCGCAGCTGACCAAGGAGGCAAATCTGGAAAACGCCGTTTCGGTGGCGTGGAACGGGTACTATGTGCTTTGCGTGAACGGGAAGTGCTACATACTGGACGGAAACCAGAACCTTTCCTATAAGCCGCAGTCCTACGGCGATTATGTGTATGAGTGCTACTACTGGGACAACCTTCCGGCGGTGGCCTTTCTGGAATACCACGGGGCGCTGTATTTCGGAACTGCGGACGGAAAGATATGCAGGCTCAACACGGATATTGACGGGATGCAGGCATATTCGGACGGCGGGACGAAGGACGAGGACGGGCGCATCGTGGGAGGACGGGCGATCGTTGCGGAATGGCACACCAAGGCCGACGACGACGGGGATTTCATGACCTACAAGACCATGGTCAAGCGCGGCTCCGGCGTGATGCTCAAGCCCTATACGCGGTCGAGCGTGATCGTGTACGCCCGCACGGACAGGGATTTCGGACGGAAGATACGGGAAAGCCTGATGGATATTTTCGACTTCTGGGACATTGATTTCAGCCGTTTTTCCTTCCTGACGAACGATTCCCCGCAGGTGGTGCCGTTTAACTCCAAGGTGAAAAAGTACAAGACGCTGCAATTGATCGTGCGCAACGAGGGGCTGGATGAGGCGTTCGGCGTATTCGGCCTGATCAAGCGATACACAATCGGAACTTCGGTGAGGTGAAGCATGGGACTGACAGAACGAAAACTGACGGATTGGACGCAGCCGGTATCCAGCCTGGACGACCGGCCGCAGATGACCGCCTCCGCGCTCAAGGCCGCGTTTGATTCCAACACGAACCAGATAAAGCCCGCGCTCAACGGCGTGATCGACGACCTGACAGGCACGGGCGGCGCGGGAAACGTCGGCGTGGAGGCCATAACAGGGGTAACGGGCGTGAGCGTGCAGGCGATGCTTGCCTCGCTGAAAGCCCTGATCGACCTGTGCGATACGACAGAGGAAATAGACGGCAAGCTGGACCTGAAAGCGGACAAGACCACGACGGACAAGCTGGTAAAGACGATCACGCTTGACGCGGGAACCGGCGTATTCACAATAAAGACGGACGACGGAACGACGACGACCATTGACACCATGCTCGAAAAGATACCGGTATCCTGCTATCTGGATGGGCAGGAGTTTGTGCTGGTGCTGGACGACGGGACGGAGCAGCGCGCGGACCTATCGGCGTTTCTCACGCCGACGGAGTTTACGGATTCCCCGACGATTGATTTTTCGGTTTCCGGCGATACGGTGACGGCGGCGATTAAGGCCGGAAGCGTGACGCTGGAAATGCTGGAAAGCACGGTTATGGCAACGCTGGAAAGCTATAAAACGGCTGCGGAGAAAGCGGCCGCAAATGCCGCGGCGAGCGAGACGAACGCGGGAGCCTATCGGGATCAGGCGCAGCAGTCCGCATCAGCAGCAGCCTCGAGCGCAAGCGGGGCTGGAGCGAATGCGACGCTTTCCGAAAGCTGGGCGGTAGGCGGGACAGGGACGCGCGAGGGCGAGGACGTGAACAACGCGAAGCACTACGCGCAGCAGTCCGCCGCTTCGGCCACGACCGCCGGACAGAAAGCGGACGCGGCGATGGAACATGCGGACAGCGCAGAAACAAGCCAGAAAGCGGCGGAGGCAGCGGCGGCGCGCGCGGAACAGGCTGCGGAGGACGCGGAGGCGATTGTGGGCGGCGACTTCATCCCGAACAGCCAGAAGGGAGCGCCGGGCGGCGTGGCGACGCTGGGGGCGGACGGAAAGGTAGAGCCGGAACAGCTTCCCGCTGCGCTGGGCGCGGATGCGGTCACGGTTTCCGGCGGCGGTGAGCTTGACATGGAGGAAAGCCTTGGAGATGGCCCCTATGTGATTGAGTTTACCGAAGAATCCTCTTCCGGCGGCTCGGGCGGCATGACGGAGGAGGAAGCGGACGCAAGGTATCTCAAGCTCGCGGGCGGTACGCTGACGGGCGCGGTCGATATGGGCGGAAACGCTGTGACCAATCTGCCCGCGCCGGTAAATGACGGCGACGCGGCGAGAAAGGCTGATGTGGAAGCGGGAAAGCCCAAGGCGGCGCTTGTTTCCCTTCCGGCAGCAGGTTGGAGTGGAAGCGCGGCTCCATATACACAAAACGTAACGGTTTCCGGCATATCGGCAAATGAAAGTGCGCAGTTGATTCTTCCAATGCCCGCCGCAGCGAGTATGGCTGCATATAACGCGGCGGGTATTCAATGCACAGGACAGGCGGAGAATACGCTGACATTCCAGTGTCAGACCAAGCCTGCGGCGGCAATCAGTGTTTATGTGACCGTACAGGAGGTAAGAGCGTGATCCATAATCCGATCATAGTGGGCGAATCGACCAAAGGGCTGATGAAGTTTACGGCGCGGGTGAGCTATACCG
>NZ_JACOPL010000025.1:0-17669 GCF_014287995.1 Agathobaculum faecis | reverse complement strand
AAAACAGGCACAAAATAATTGAATAATCCCGAAATTCAAGAAAAATCTCTTGTTTATCGGGATTATTTTTTTGTATTTGAAAAATCGAATAATATAAAAGATGTCTGCCGTGCATACAGGGCCGACAAATGGCTTTCCAGTGCGCGCAGCCGGTCGAAACCGTCCGCCTGCACGATGCGGGCGATCTCTTTCAGCGGCACGCCCAACGCCCGATAAAACAGGATCTGTTGCAACAGGTCGACCTCCCGCTCCCCGTACAGGCGGTAGCCGGCTTCGGTCGTGCCGCTCGGCCGCAGCAGCCCGATCTGGTCATAGTACCGCAGGGTGCGCGCGCTCACCCCCGCCAGCCCCGCCAGCGCGTGAATCCCGTATTCCATCGTTTTTCACCTCCCTGCCCTTAGTATAGCGGTTTACGCTGCGTCAAAGTCAACCCTGTTTGTGAAAATATTTTGCTTCCTGCGCGGAACTGCGGTATCATACTATTATAATAAGGAAGAGGAGGCAGCCTCCATGATCTATACCGTTACACTCAATCCCTCGCTGGATTATCTTGTCCAGACCGACCGCCTCCGCCCGGGCAGGCTGTGCCGCATGCACGGCGAAACCCTGCGCCCCGGCGGGAAAGGCGTCAATGTTTCGCTTGTCTGCGCGGCGCTCGGCCTGTCCACGCGCGCGCTCGGCTTTATCGCGGGCGGCACGGGTGCGCTGTTCGCCTCCCTGCTGGCCGAAACCGGCGTGGAATACGATTTCTGCCGTTTGGGGCGGGGCATGACGCGCATCAACGTCAAGGTTTGCGCGCGCGAGCAGACCGAGCTTAACGGCGCGGGGCCTGATATCCCCGCGGACGCGCTCGAAAAGCTGGCCGCGTCGCTGGACACGCTCGGCGGCGGGGACTGGCTCGTTCTGTCCGGTTCGGTCCCGTCCGGCGTGCCGACGGATATTTACGCCCGCCTGCTCGACCGCGTGCGGGCAAACGGCGTACATACGCTCGTCGATGCCTCGGACGACGCGCTCAAAAACGCCCTGCCATGCGCACCCGACCTGATCAAGCCTAACCTGGAGGAGCTGGACGCGCTGGTCGGCGGCGCGCCGCGCAGCCCTGCTGGCATCGCCGCCTGCGCGCGCGAGCTGCAGGCCGCGGGCGCGAAGGACATCCTTGTTTCCTGCGGGCCGGACGGAGCCGTACTCGTTCCCGCTACCGGCGCAGCGCTCCATCTGGACGCCCCCGCCGGCCAGGTGGTCCAAACCGTCGGCTCCGGCGACTCCATGGCCGCCGGCTGGCTGTACGCGCGCCTGCATGGCTTTTCCGCACCCGAGGCGCTGCGCTTCGCGGTCGCTGCGGGCAGCGCGGCCGCGTTCTGCGGCTGGCTCCCTGACCGCGCCGCGGTCGAGGCGGTGCTGCGCCGCACCGCCGCCCCAACGGAAATCCGATAATTTTTCTTCCGCAGCGCACACTTTTATGGTATACTGATACTCCATGCGCGCAAAATCTGAATATACAGGCGCATGCCCGAATGGAACTGCGGTTTCGATCGAAGATTATATCGAGAGGTGTTTTATGAGTATCACGACACGCGTCTGGATCGCAGGCGCAGGCGGCCGTTTGGGTTCCGCTCTGTGCCGCCGGTTCGACCGCAACACAGGCTTCCGGCTGCTGGCAAGCGACCTTGACGTTCGGGTGGAGGACAGCTTCCAGGTCGGCCACTTCGCCGACCTCAACCATCCCGACGTTATTATCAACTGCGCCGGCCTGACCGACGTGCGCGCCTGCGAGCGGCAGCCGGAGGAAGCGTATAAGGTCAATGCCATCGGCGCGCGCAATCTCGCGGTCGCCGCGCGGCGCATCGACGCCAAGCTGATCCAGCTGTCGACCGACGACGTTTTCGACGGCGCAGCCTCATCCGCGCTGTGCGAGTTCGACGACGCGCATCCGGCGACCATGTATGGCAAAAGCAAGTACGCTGGGGAAAAGCTGGTGCGCGAGCTGACGGATAAGCACGTGATTGTGCGTTCCTCTTGGCTGTACGGCGCCGGGGCGGACGATTTCGTCGACCAGGTGCTGCAGGCGGCGGCACGCGGGGAAACCGTGCGCCTGCCCGAGGACGAGATTTCCTCCCCGACCTCGGCGGACGCGCTCGCCGGCTTTATCGAATACCTGGTCGGGGCGCGTGAATACGGGCTGTACCACGCCTCCTGCGAAGGGGCCTGCTCGCGCGCGGAATTCGCGCGCGAGATCCTCCGTCTGAGCGGCTTCGCGGATTCCGTTGTGGAGCCTGCGGCCGCAGACGAAACGCTGCGCCCGCGCTTTACACTGCTGGACAACATGATGATGCGCATTACCGGCATCTACCATATGCCGGACTGGCGGGAGGCGCTTGGCATGTATCTGTCGGAGCGGAACGCGGGAGGGCTGGCATGAGCGAAACCGGAAAAATGAGAAAAAACAGCCTGACCACCAAAATCTTTATCGCTCTGCTGCTCGGCGCGGCGGCCGGCGCGCTGCTGCACGGCTTTACGGACGGGTCCGCTTTCGTGCAGGACGTCCTAGTCGGCGGCATATTTTATGTTGTCGGCCAGGGCTTCATCCGGCTGATGCAGATGCTGGTCGTGCCGCTCGTGTTCTGCTCGCTCATCTGCGGCGCCGCCGCGATCGGCGACACCAAGACGCTTGGCAAGGTCGGCGTCAAAGCGATCGGCTTTTACCTGGTCACAACCATGCTGGCGGTCGCGGTTTCGCTGGGCGTTGCCTCGCTGCTCAATCCCGGCTTGGGGCTGGATATGTCCCAGGTGCAGGCCGTGGATACCACGGTCACGGAAAGCGCGGGCTTTGCCGAGACGCTGCTGGACATCATCCCCAAAAACCCGATTGAAGCGCTGGCCGCCGGAAACATGCTGCAGATCATCGTATTTGCGCTGATCATCGGAATCATCCTTGCCAGACTGCAGGATAAGGTGCAGCTGGTAACAAACTTTTTCCAGCAGGGCAACGACATCATGATGGAGATGACCATGATGATCATGCGGCTCGCGCCGGCGGGCGTGTTCTGCCTAATCGCAAAAACTTTCGCCGAACTGGGCTTTTCCGCGATGGTCCCCATGTTCAAATATATGGCGGCCGTCCTGCTGGCGCTGCTGGTGCAGTGCCTCGGTGTGTATCAGATCCTGCTCAAGCTGTTTACCGGCCTCAACCCGTTCCGGTTCATCCGGAAATTCGCGCCGGTCATGGGCTTTGCGTTCTCCACCGCGACCTCGAACGCAACCATCCCGCTCTCCATCGAAACGCTGGAGGAAAAGGTCGGAGTGGCGCGGCGCATCTCGTCGTTCACGGTCCCGCTCGGCGCGACGATCAACATGGACGGCACCTCCATCATGCAGGGTGTGGCGGTCGTATTCGTCGCGCAGGCGTTCGGCATCGCGCTGACGCCCGCGGATTACCTGACCGTCATCGCCACGGCCACGCTCGCTTCGATCGGCACGGCCGGCGTCCCCTCTGTCGGCTTGGTGACGCTGGCGATGGTGTTCGACTCGGTCGGCCTGCCGGTTGCCGGCATTGGGCTGATTATGGGCATCGACCGCATCCTGGATATGGCGCGCACGGCGGTCAACATCACGGGCGACGCGGTCTGCACCACGATCGTCGCGCACCAGGACGGCGCGCTGGATAAGCGTGTGTTTGAAAAAAAGGCGTAACTTTCGCCGCCCCGCCTGTTTGACAGGCCGCGTCCGGTCTGCTATAATAACAACGATGCATGCCGCCATGGCGGAACTGGTAGACGCAGAGGACTTAAAATCCCTTGCGTTCAAAACAAATCCCAGACCATGCAGCATGCAACATTCTGTTAATTTTATTATTTTTTGTGATAAAAACCTATCTTTTCAAGTGGATATTCTTCATGTTGGCAATTTTCTTCCTCCTTTTTGTCCCCTGCATGTTGGCAAACACTTCGGTGTTTGCCAACACTTTGCCAACAAATCGTACAAAAATGTATTTTCATATGCCGCCATGACGGAATTGGTAGACGTATCAGACTTAAAATCTGAGGCTGGTTTCAGCGTGCGGGTTCGATTCCCGCTGGCGGCACCATCACCCAAGGACTCCTGCGACTGTTACCGTCGCAGGTTTTTTATTCCCTCACTCTGATCCTCCCTTTCCAAGCACATCAGAAACTATTCTTGCCGCGGCATTCGCGGTGCCGATTTTATCGGTATAATTCAAATGCGTGTAGATATCCGCTGTGGTTTGATAAGTGGAATGTCCCAGCCAGACTTGAATCTCCTGCAACGATATCTTTTTTCGGCATAGCATTGTCGCACACGTATGCCGCAAATCATGGAATCGGATTTTTTTGAGGTTGTTCTTTTTCAAGAACCATTGAAAATGCCGCGATACATAATCCGGCTTTATCAATTTCCCGCATTCATTCACAAAAACAAAATCCCTATCGTCTTGTTCATATGCTTTGCCATAAAGCTTGCGATTCCTGTTTTGTTGAAATTTTAGTCTCAACAATTCTTCTTCGATTGAGGGAACCAGCGGTAAGGTCCTGTTACTGCTTTTGTTTTTCAGCAGGCTATCCTTTACATATACCAGCTTCCCATCTATCAAGGTCTCTGTCACCTTATAGCAAATGTGAATACTCTTCTCCTTGAAATTGATTGCCGACCATTTCAGACCGAGCAATTCGCTTCTACGCAGGCCATAGGTCACATCCATCAGGATAATCAACGCCATCGGGTCACCGCGCATTGCTGCGAACATCTTTCGCAAATCATTTTCGTCATACGTTTGTGGAATATAACGCACATGCTTTGGCTTTAAATCCTTATCCAGCACCGCGAAAGGATTAACCGGTAGCAGTTTTTCTCGAGCCGCTTTTCGCAGGGCTTGATTCAGAACAGTCTGGTAATGCAGCAGTGTGTTCTCCGACACACCATTACGCCGTTTATACCGATAAAAGTCTGCAATATCTTTGTCGGTCATCTGCTCAACAAGAATGCCTTTTTGCGCAAAATACGGCGCTATGTAGCTTTGCACATCCTTCTGATATGCCCCAAACGTGGTCGGCTGAATCCGATTCCGACGGGACTCCACCCAATCCAGAAGGTATTCTGAGAATAGGATCCCGCTTTCTGACTGTCCCCTACGGTTTTGATGGGTCTCTCTTTTTGCTTCGCGTACTGCCGTTGACTCTAATACCTGATCCTCGGGTTCCAATACAGGCTTCCATTCCTGTATAGCATCCTCCATCATTTTTTTGGCGCGTCTGCTATTACCTCGAATCGGAAGTTCTGTATCGATCCATTTTTGTTTCCGCGCACCTGATCCGTCCTTATAAATCAAAACGATCTGCCAAGTGCCTCTTTTTTCATATATGCGGGCTGTCACAATAATACTCTCCTTTCCAGGCAGCCCCATACGCATTGTTGACGGCTCTATTATACATCATTCCTGTCGTTTTCTCTACCCGTTTCTGCATCCGATCCCAATAGGTAATCAATAATGTGCATTTTTGCTATAATGTACTTCTTTCCATTGCGCCGATATGGTATTTTCCCGCTTTGCAGAATCTCATATGCTTTATTTTTACCCAGCCCCAGCATCTGCCTGTACTGCTCAAATCCAACCGCATCAGGATAATCACTAAAAATTTGCCGATAAAATGTTTTCTTTTGATATGGCATCCTTCTGTCACTTCCCAATTATAGACTTCATTACCCCAAAGGGTCCATCGGTATTAAAGCCGCCGATGGTCGCTGCCCATCTTCCCTTATATGCTAACGGCTCTGGGCTCTCCGGCGTTTGCTTCATAGGAACGCACCCATGCTCTTTACTTTTCAAGGTTCACACAATCGAATGTAGATTCCAACTATGGCTGCGTATATCATCAGCCTGTTCCAATGCATTCCTATACAAAATGTATTGGAACAGAATGACAATCTTCTTGATATGTGGAGATACTCCCCGCGCACGTATCATTCCAATAAGAAAGAGTACCTCCACTACGCAAGATTATTTGTGATCTATTTCACTGACATGATATAAAAGTAACTCTGCAACATTATTAATAAAAGAGCGTCGCCACCCAGTCAAATTGTTTATTATATCCTTCGGGTATTTCTCTACACCAAGCAGGAAGTCAATGGTAACACCATAAAACTCTGCTAACTTTATCAAATTTTCGTATGTTGGTTTTCTCAGATTTGTTTCATATGCCGAAATTGCCGATTCGTTTACGCCAATATATCTTGCTACCTCTTTCTGCTTGTACCCATTTGTTAATCTCAATTCCCTTAATTTCACAGATAAGTTCGTATTCATATATTAATCTCTCCTGTCTATTTTCGGAACCTACCTCGCCAGAACTGAGTATAATCAGGCTGATGTCTACGTTCTAATTTTAGAATACCAGATTTTGTATTTCGTGTGGTGGATTTCACATTGCGGACTGAAATATTTGGGGAAAATTTTTCATCTTTGTTTCGTAGCTCTATCTACTTCACCAAAGGATATAACTGTGGATCTCCGACCTTTACTCAAACCGTACTTTGGTTTTTACAGTCAAATCGGGATTTTGAAGGCGTATTTACTGTTGCCCTTATCGGCCAACCTGATTTTCTTACCGCTCTTTTCATCTGTCTCGGTGATGCTCTCTACTACATAACAATTAGTTTAGTGGTGGATTCTTCTTTTTGTGAGTTCCTCTCGTCCGTTTCAGCGGAGCGGACCGGCATTTTCAAATCCACCTTGGAATGCTATGAAGCGAACGACTTCAAGCGAAGCAGCCCGTCAGCTTGTCAAACTGACAGACTTCTACCAGGTATACCTTGACTTCTATCTTGGTTATGCTATAATTATCGCAATTATCGGCAGACAATCCAGTCGCCATTCGTCATGCTTATGCGTACGGAATGAATACCGTCGTGACAACATCAAACGGGAGGCATAACCGCAATGAACCTTTTACTTTCAGACACCGCTTTGCCGGAAACATTGCCAGTCTTGCCAGAAACCTTTTATGTGGATCTCTCCCAGTTGCAGATCGGCAGCTGCCTTGGATGCTTTAGTTGTTGGGTGAAAACACCTGGCCGGTGTGTGCTGCGAGATGATGCAGCAGCCATATATCCTCTGATTGCGTGCAGTGACCAACTTCTATATGTGAGCCGGGTCTATTGCGGTTCTTATGACGTACCAATGAAGCAGATGCTGGAACGATCCATTCCAGTTCAGCAGGCATTTATCCGTCTACACCACGGCGAGACACACCATGTGCAGCGTGCCGTTGCTGAAAAAGCTGCTGTTATTATTGCATATGGCGACATCCTGCCGATAGAACAGGATATTTTCCGCGCTTTAGTAGCACGCAATGCCTATAACATGAACTTCCGAAGCTACCGGATTCGATTCGTCTCCGAGGCAGAGCGGGATGAAACAATTCTGGAGGAGGTATCCGCATGGGCAGGTTACTGATTATAAACGGCAGTCCGCGCGCACCGCGCTCTAATTCCAGGCGATATGCTGCATTATTCCGCAGGTATTGGAAAGAACCCGTGGACGAATATCTTGTAACAGATTGTCAGCATACTCTGATTTGTGCGCAGCTTAGCAGGTACGACCATCTGCTCCTGGTTTTCCCGTTGTATGCGGATGCTTTACCTGCAGCATTGCTTCGCTTTCTACAGGAGATGGAGCGCGCCTTACTCCCTGCCAATCTTCGGGTCCACACCCTTGTTAATTGCGGTTTTCTAGAGCCGGAGCAGAATCATACCGCACTTGCGATCCTGCAATATTTCTGCGCAAAAAACAGTATGAAGTATGGCTCCTCACTTTGTATTGGCTCTGGCGAGGCAATATTGGATACCCCATTTTCCTTTCTGGTCAGGCATAAAATCAAAAAACTGGCGTCATCCATACACACTGGCCACTATGATGCTTTTTCTGTTACCATGCCGCTGACGAAAAAAATGTTTATACGGGCTTCCACCAGGTATTGGCTGTCTTATGGCAGCAAAAACCATATTTCCGAGGTGCAAATGCGTACGATGCAAGTAGAGGGGGATAATGAAGCGTAACTGCATACAGCAATAGCCTCGTTTGTTATAAAGTTTCAAATTTCATGCTCAAATCATATGTCCCTGTGGGCAAAATCAAAAGCCCCCCCTTAATCAGCAAGTAGTTTTGAATAGATGGTTAGCTAGTTTTTGCATAGATTCCCCTTAATCTTTTGTAGGCATTTTATATGCTTGTATGGGATCAATAATTTTTGGGGGTCTCCTGCCGATAGTGTCCATCTGTTTTCTTTGCATTTATGGATATACCGCTAATGGAAAATGGCTGCCTAAATAGACAGCCACTTTTCTTCCCAATGTAATATCGATATCGCGTTCTATCAATTTAGTATCGACTTTTCCATCTCCTCCCTTTCCATTTCACTTACTCTGCATATCTTCTCACAGAATTTATCCAGGCTGAACGTCATCCCCGGGTCATCGGCATCCAGCAGCAGACCAACCACAGAGCATCGTGCGTCCTGTATTGCATCCCGCAGCTGTTCCGCCAGCTCATCGGATATGGAGCGCCTCCCGTCCGTGATAAACAGGATATCCGCGTCCTAAAACTCTTCCTCGTTTATCAGCCGCAGGGCCTCCCTGATCGGAGTCTCAAAATCCGTGCCGCCGTCAAAGAAATGCTCCGCTGCGGATAGCAGGTCGGCGGACGTGTACTGCCCCGGCAGGAACCGGTCTGTCCGTATCTGGCCTGCACCGGAGAAATGGACCAGCGCAAATTTGCGCCCTTCATGCGCGCAGCTATCCTGCACGGCCAGCGCCAGCGCCTTGCCCCACTCGGCGTTTTCCCCTTTTGTGGAGCCGGACTCATCCAGGCAGACAATGATACCGCCATGCCCTTTGTGGACGCGCTCCCGCTTTGCATATTGCAGTAGTCCTTTCGCATTGTACTTACGCAGGAACAGCGGCGTCGTTGCTGGGGAGGCCAGCAGCGCCAGCTCGCCGGAGAGCAGGTTTTTCAGGTCACGCCCGCGCATAATCGAATATTTTTCCCCGCGGCCGTGCGCATAATCATTCTTGCGCAGCTCGGACAGCATCTCCTTCATGCGCCCCAGCTGGCGGGTGACGCCCAGCAGCATCTCATTGCTCTTTACCCTGTCCAGCATCTCGCGGTCATGGGCCGCTTGCTGCGCAGCATTTTCAGACGTCCCATCTCCCCAGCACCGCCGGACATAGCGGGCCAGAGACGCGGCGTCCATGCCCTGTTGCAGCGCAGTATGCACCGCCGCTTCTGTTTCCACCTGTCGTTTGCGCAGCTTATCCCGTATCATTCCGGACACGGCCCGTATCTGCTCCGCCGTGCTTGCCGTCTCTGCGGCAGCGCGGAGCGCCTCCGGTGTCTTGGCCGGATCGGCCTGTGCGTCCCGCACCAGATGATAAAGCCTTTCCGCCGCTGTATCATGACGGCGCGTCAGCCGTTCCAGCACGGGCAGCAGTCCGCCCGCCGCCCGGTCGATACCTTGTACCGCTTCGGAAAGCGCCTGCCGCACTGTGCGCGCAGCTTCCATCGCTGCGCTGTCCTCTCCCCTGCACAGATGGTGCAGGGCGGCAAACTGCCCGTTATCCTGCAGCCCATCCAGCAGATATGCCCAGACAAGGCGCGCTTTGGGGGACAGCTCTTTTTCGCTCCCCCAGCGATATGTATACGCATAGAGCAGATGGAACAGGTCGGCCAGCAGCGGTGCGGCAGCATCCAGCCCATTGGCCGTGCAGCTGTCATGGAACGCCATACGCTCCAGCCGTGTCGGACGGGTACAACGATCCATACGTTCCGGTCGTTGGTATGGTGCAGTAAGATTGAATAGCGGTGAATTTACAATCTGATCCAGCGAAGAAAAACGGTATTTCATCCATAGCCTCCAGGTTATCAGGCGAAAAAGCAGGGTGGACGCCCTGCTTTTCCATATTGTTTTACCTCTGTTTCTCCATATCACGCTTGCCGTTCAGAACGGCGGGTTGCCGGCTGGGACGCCGCCCGGCCCCCATGCGTAGCTTTCCGGTACGCCGGAGAAATCCGGCGTCGGGTACTGCGCCGCAGCGCCGGGCACCGGCTGCGGGTAGCCCAGCGCCGACGCCGCCTGTACCGTTACCGCAGGCGCGGCCGCCGGCTGGGGCGCCTGTGCCGCTGCCGGCTGTACCGCGGGCGGGGCAGCATACCCCTGCGCCGCGGGTACGGCTTGCTGCGGCGCATATCCAACTGCTGGTGCGGGTACCAGAGCGGGTGCAGCCGCGGGCTGCGCAGCGCCGTCCGGCTGGGCGTCCTCCGGTTTCCTGTCCAGAAACTTCACCTCGGTGCGCACCACCTCAAACGCGGAGCGCTTCTCGCCCGTCTGCTGGTCCTGCCATTCGCGGCGCTGGATCGCGCCAACCACGCAGAGCAGACGGCCTTTGCGGCCGTACTGTAATACGAACTTCGCCTGCTGGCCGAACACCGAGCAGTCGAAAAAGTCCGCTTCCGGCTCGCCGTCACGCTTGTAGTCACGGTCCACCGCGATGCGGAAGCTCGCGATCGGCTTTTCCGGATCTTTCCCGCGCTGGTCGGGGTCCCTGGTCATGCGCCCTATCAGGATAACTTTATTCAGCATTCTGTTTTCCTCCTTTTTCTCTTCATGCCGCGGACTGTAATACGGCCAGCTGCGCCAGCGGGGACGGTGTGAACGAGCACGCCTCGTGCGCCCTGCGGTTCAGCTCCTCAAGCGCGGCGAGCGCGTCCCCCGCCTGCCGGCGCTGGTCGTCGGTCTGGGCGGCGGTGTCCAGCGTCTGCCACTCGCGGTACAGCGCTGCAAAACCGGCGCTGAGCTGTACGAGCGCCCTGGCCTTCTGGCCGTCCGGTGCGTCGTTGAATGCGCCGGACGCGTCCTTCGCTTTCGCCAGCAGTTCCTCCAGCCGCGTGCGGAGCGGGTCGTCGCACAGGCGCGTGAGCACGGCCTGTACCTTTTCTATCTCCGCCGGCTCGTTCCAGAGGTAGTTCTTCAGCTGCAGCAGGTCCTCCGACTGCACCTCGGCATGGCCGGCAAGCCAGGCCGCCGCCTGCGCCACCGGTCCATAGCCGAAGAACGTGCGGTCGGATACCGTGATACCTTCCCGCCGCAGCTCGCACAGCACATCGTCCATCAGCTCATTGACCGCCTCCGGAACCGAAATCAGCTTCACCTGCGCCTGCATGGCGTACAGCTCGTCCAGCGAGAAGGTCGCCTTCACCTCGCCGAAATGCCCGCCCTGCTTGTTCCGCAGGACTGCGAGACGGGATGTGCGTTCCTGCACGTCCTTTGTCACAACGCGAAGCTGGAAGCGGTCATAGAGCGGGGCGAGGATCTGCTCTTCTTTATTCCGGAAGTTCGGCATCTCATTGGAGGCCGAAAAGAACGAGATCACAGGAATGTCCACCGTCACGCCCTCGTTGGTGTACCGGCGCTCGTTGAGCGCCGTGAGCAGGGAGTTGAGCAGACCATCCGCCGCTTTAAAGATTTCATCGAGGAAGCAGATATGCGCGTCCGGTATCTTGCCGGCCGTGATGGTCATAGGCGTGCCGCCGTGCAGCAGGGACAGCCCTTTCCGGTACTGCTCCAGCTTTTCGATCAGAGCCTGCATCCGCGTAGCCGCGGCGTTATCCGTCGGGTCTGCGCGGAAATCCTCCGCCGCCTGCGCAAGCTCCTGCCGGAGCATCCGGTAAGTACCGTCCTGCTCCAGCACCTGCGCAGGGACCGCGCCCGGTATCAGACTGGCCAGGTCGAGACGGCCGAACAGGGCTTCCTCATCCGTCTGCCTGGACAGCAGGCGTTCGAACTGCTTTGCGCCCGTGATGCGTTTGCGGAACTCGTTCACCACGAAGCTCTTGGCCTGCCCGGGCGCGCCCAGAATGAACAGGTTGCTCCCGCTCAGCAGCGCCAGCGCGATCGTCTGCACCAGCTCGTGCCGCTCCGCGGCCTCGCTGTTTACTTCCTCCATCACGGCCAGCATCTTATCTCTCAGCATGCGCATCTCCTTCCAGCATCCGTTTTTCCAGTGACAGGATTTCGTCCATCGTCATCCATTCAGGCTTCCCATCCGAAGGAAAGCTGTTCCAGACCGCCTTCATGTACACGAGTTGCTCTACAGCGTCATTCGCCCAAAGATACCTGGGGTCTCGTCTGCCATAGCTCAAAAAGTACAGGCAGTCCTGCCGCATCCGATCCAGCAGCTGGTAGCGGAAACGGTCATCGCGGGAAAGGATAAATTCCAGAGTATTTTGCTTCATCCCTGTCATTTTGCTTCCCCCTTCCGTTCGGCGGGGAGCTTCAGCTCCATCGCGCAGCGGAAGCCCTTTACAAACGCATCCTCGCATTCCAGATCACGCAGCAACTCGAAATCGTGCGTGGTCGCCTCCAGCAGCTTCACGGTCTCGCGATCCGAGACCGCTGCCATCGCCGCAAACGCCAGCGAGATACGGAAAGAAAGCCCGCGGATCTGGCTGCCGTTGATCTCCGGTTGCTCGCTTGCCGGCACATACTTACCGCGGTACAGCTTGCGAACCGCATCCGTATTCAGTGCTTTCATTCCGCTTCGCCTCCTGACTGGAACAGCACCTTTGCAGTGCCGGCATAGCGGACCTGGAAAACAGTATCCGGATGCATCCGATGCAGCAGGCAGGCCCGCTGCTTCAGGGTCTCCAGCTTCACCTCTGGGACAAGCGTCGCGTACATCAGCGGCACGGGGAACGCGCCGTTTGCCATGTCCACCGCGCCGAAGCGCGTATCGCCTTTTCCCTTTGCATAGAGCATGAGGTTTGCCATTACGATACCTCCGTATCATCTGATTTGCCGGGCTGGATACGCTTCACATCAAAGAACGCCGTGCGGAAATCGTGAGGGGCGGCGCAGTAAAAGAAAAACTGCCCCAGCCCTGTGTCGATCTCCACCACGTCTCCGGTATGGATGCTTTCATCCGGAAGCGGCGAGGACAGGTCCCCAGCATTCGCCTGCTCATAGAAAGCTTTCGGGGATAAGCCGGTTTTCCCTTCCGCGCGCAGCCGGTACCGGTGTGCGAGGGGGAACACAAGCTCCCTGTCTCCCGCTTCGTCCGCCTCCAGCAGCCGTGCCATCACGGCGGATCGCTCATCCGCATAACTGTAGATGCGGTACTCGCGCGGTGCTTTCCGTTTGGGACACCACTCCGGCGCCTTATACGCCGGGTCCTTCTTACGGAACGGCTTGCGGCGCTTTTTGTTCTTGAAACCGCTGCAATAGCGGCTGGAGCCGTAGTCCAGATGCGCTTCACAGCCGATACAGCCGGGTTCTGCAAAACTTTTCTGCTTAAACATCCTTTTCCTCCCTCAAATAGTCACAGATCTTATCCTTATGCGCTTCCAGCGGGAAGCGTGCGCCGCCATGCCGGCGGCTCCACCGGCAGAGCGCGCGGTACAACAGCTTCAGCCGCGTCAGGCTGAGCCGCAGCCGCGTGCATGCGTCCTCCATGTCCTCCTGCAGCTCGTCCAGCCGCATCAAAACGGTATCCCGCCTGTCCCCGCGTTCAGCTGCCAGTTCTTCTTTCTGCAGGAAATATTCCGCTACAGCAGAGTCTGCAGACAGGCAGGACAGCACACGGTATGGATACAGTACTGCTTCGTCATGCACCGGCAGCAGGCGCCTGTCCATTTGTGACAGGAGGAACGATGGGAGCGGAAGCTCCGCTTCTGAACCACGATACGGCTTTGGCAGTTCTGCGATCCTTTCATACGGGATCTCCCATGCCGGCGCGCTGTGTGGATGGGGCAGCACCGTAACGTCCCTATCCGTCAGCAGGACGTCGTAAAGATGGTACGCCCCGCCGTCCACGATATGCCCGACGCCGATATACCAATGCCCGGTCGTCAGCGGGCGGCTCATAAAGAGGAAACAGCAATCCACCAGATCATAAGTGGTGTTGAGGGTAAACAGCTTATCCACGGCGTCCCCCTTTCTGCTGCATCTCCAGTTCCGCTTCATATCGTTTCAGACGTTCGGAAAGCGCGGCCTCCCGTGTACAGCTCGGGCCGGTATACTGTTTCCTGAACCCTGATCTCCAGCCGACACGCGCCATTTTTTCGTTGTTGCGGCGTTTTTCTTTTTCCAAAGCTTCTTTTGTCCGCGAAATACGGTATTGCAGCTGCTTTACTGTACTCACGCCGCCCCCCCGTTCAGAGCCGCACGCCGCACCTCATACAGCTCCGGATGGTACTCCAGCAGCTCCCCAAGCGAGAGTTCGGACACGAAATACGGCCCGCTTTCCGGCCGCTCCAGATCGTCCGCGATAAAGCGGCGCGCCTGTCGTTCGGAGGGAAAGGTGAGCGCCTTGTCCAGGCTGCCCAGGTCCACCATGTGCCGGCCATCGTTCAGGAAGTGGTCCGCCACAAAGGAGTACCGTGAGCGGTACAGGTAGTACACCACATAAACGCCGGTATGTACGCCCATCATGCCGCCTCCCTTCCGGGGGCGGCGCAGACGGGGAAGCGGTACACCCTGCAGCTGCGGACAGCATGGGCCTTTTGCAGCGCGGCAGCCCGCTCCTGACGGATGGCAATATCCGCCGGATCTGCACAGCTCTTGTCCGGCAGCACGTCATACAGCGTGCCGCCATCCTCCCTCCATGCATCCAGACTGAGCGCCACGGGCGCTTTGCGCTCTTTGTGCCGCTGGCGCAGCAGCGCGTTGCGGATGCGGCTGTACGCGATCGTAGTGAAGCGGTACCTCTGCAGGCTCTCGTCCGTCATGTACCGCTGCGCCGCGAGCATCAGCCCCAGCGCGGCTTCGCCGTACAGGTCCGTGTCCGCTTCCGTGCCGAGGTGCAGGTCATGCATCACACGGTAGATCAGGTTGTGATAGCGCTCTGCGAGCGCGCGTTCCGCGTCGGTCAATGGCCTTGTCATGGTTTTCCCTGTCATATCAGGCAGCCTCACTTTCATTTATTGTCCGTCCGTTTCGGTACACCACAAAAAAGTAGTTGAAATCCCCATGGTTCACCATACAGCGCAGGCGGTAGCCGTTCACCGCGCCCGCATACGCGAAATCGTATGTGGGACACCAGAAGTCATGCCGCTGCGCCTCCGGATTGGCGGCGCAGAAGCGCCGCATGGCCTGCGCGCTGTGCAGCACGGTCTTCCGCAGCCGTTTGAACACCGCGTTGGCCTCGTCTATGCTCTGGGCTGTGAGGAAACAGCTCCGCACAGGATACCACATGTTCATCCGCCGCGGCTCGAACTGGCCTACGGCACAAAGCAGCCGGTCTTCCGGCCGCAGCGGGCATATCCTTTCCGCAACAGTGGCTGGGATCAGGATCAGCTTTTTGTTTTTCATGTACGACTCCTTTTTTCTCATGCAGCTTTCTTCTTCCGTTTCGGCTTTTCCACTTCTTCCTGCGGCATACGCGTTGGCATCAATACATGCAGCTCGCTGCCCGTGCGCAGCATCAGGGTGCCTTTGCCGTCTAACAGCAGGGCCGTCTCTTTCCCGTTTACCAGCTTCGCCGCCTGCAGCAGATAGTTGTAGGTATAGCAGAAGCCTTCCCTGGGAAGCGGCGTGCGGACGTCCGCGGGAAATTCCGTCCCGCCCTGTACGGCCTGCCGGTCCCCGCTGATATAGCCGATCTGCAGCATCCCTTTGCCCGTGCGCAGGATCACGCGCGCGCCGGCTGTGCCGCCAACACCTGCGCGGTGCAGTTCCGCACAGAACAGCGCGCCGTCCACATACGCCTCATATGCCGTCTGGAAGCGCTCCAATACCGGCTTCAGGTCCACCGCCTGATAAGGGCTGCGCTGGACGGAAAAGACCATGCCCGGCCCGAGGAACAGCGCGGTACCGCCGTCCACGCCGATCCGGCAGTGCGGCACGCCGCGGAACACCGCGAGCAGCACCTTCATCGCGTCCGCCGGTATCAGCAGGTCTATCGGCTCATCCTGCGCCGCGTCCTCTCTCGCCACAGTCATGCGGAAGCCGTCGCAGCTGGCCGCGCTGAACTTGCCGTCATGGACGGTGAGATGCACGCACTTCAGCTGCTCTTTCCCCTCCGCCTTGCCCTGCGCGGCGGAGAACAGCACCCTTGCGCTGACCTCCGCGAAGCCGGAGCAGTCCAGCAGCTGTGCGGGCGCGGGCGTACCCACGGCGGGGTACTTGTCCGCATCCATCAAAGGGAAGACAAAGGCGGCCTTCGCGTTGCGCACCTCGATCTGCCTGCCGTCTGTGGCGACAGACGTTGCTTCGTCCGCAAAGGCGTCCAGCATCCGCTGGAATACCGGCGCGAACAGCAGCGCCCTTCCGCTTTCCTCCACGCGGCACGCATGCCGCACCTGTAAGGTGCAGGTCCGGCTGCGCGCGGTGAACATCACCGTGTTTGAAGCGGCGTCCGCTTCCATCAGGACGCAGGCATGCTCTTTGGATACAAAATACGTCCCTATCGTCTGGCTGCAGCGCCGGGCGATGGGCAACAGCTCGGACCGGTTCGCCAGAAATCGCATCGTTCCATCAACTCCTGTTCTTTCTTCATCCTGCCAGCTCCCACAGCGATAACTGCTCTGCGGGTGGTACTGGCCGTATCTTTGTTTCTTTTCTCACGCTGACCGGCACGCTCTGCTGTCCGCATTCCGCTTCCTGTACCTGCCGCTCCTGTGCCGGATGCAGCACTGCCATCTTGCGGAACGACGCCGCGATATCCTCCACTGCGTCCTCATGCCGGATACCTTCGGCCAGCTCACGGGCGAGCGCGGACGTCATATCCTCGCTCTCGCTCATCGCGGCCAGCCCTTCGTCCGTGAGCACGCCGCCCTCGATCACGCCGGCCACCGCCAGCTTAGAGGCCATCAGCCGGACCGCGCGCTCCTGCATGGTGTGCCGGTAGTACAGGATGTACACCTCCACACGGGGCGCGGTCTGGTTGATGCGCCACGACCTGCGGCTCGCCTGACGGAACGTGAACAGCTTGAACGCCATGTCATAGAAGATGAGCGTGGTGAAGTCATTCAAATCCAAGCCGGTTTCAACTAGATTTGGATTTACGATCATCACCTGCATGCCCTGCCGGAGGTGGTTTGCCACCCATTCCTCGCGTCCCCGAGGCGGGACGGTATCCTCCATGATCTCGGCGCGGACGCCGGCGTCCGTGAGGAAGCGTTTTAAGCGTGTCCGGCTGTCCAGACGCACCCAGTTCACGTAGAGCAGAACCCGTTCGCCGGCGTTTACCTTGCGGCGGATGATCTCCAGCGTGCGCCGGTCTTTTTCGGTCTGTTCCTCCGGCGCACCGCTGTCCTCCGGCACCAGGATCGGGTCTGCGGTGACCGGATGTACGACCGGCTTATGCCCATACGGCTGGTCCGGATAGGCCATCATGAGGTTCAGGGACACGGACAACAGCTTCCGGGCGAGCTTACGCCCTTCGCGGCTGCGGTCCTTGAAGATCTCATGGAAAGCGTGCTCCAGGTCGTCACAGGCTCTTTGCTGGTTCTCCGGAAGCCTGAGCGGCACAGGGATCTCCTCGTACTCCGGCAGGTCCTTGCCCATATCCATGAGCGAGAGGAACACGCCGTTCTCCAGCAGGAAGCGGCTGTACACCAGCGGCGAAACGCCCGGCTTCTGACGGGAGCGTTTTTTCCGCTTCGC
>NZ_JACOPL010000024.1:0-21349 GCF_014287995.1 Agathobaculum faecis | reverse complement strand
ACTGCACCTTGACCGTGACCGCCGAGCTGGGCATTTTGAAGGTGTATTTGCCGTTGCCCTTGTCGGTCAGCGCGATTTCCTTTCCGGTCTTGTCGGCTGTTGCGGTGATGCTCTCCACCACGCCCTCCGTGGTGATCGTGACCGTCTCACCGGACGCGGCCTTGTCCTTGTTGGAGTCCGCTGTGCCGCTGCCGTCGGTTTCCACATGGACGGGGTACTTGTCAGTGGTGGTGGAACCACCTCCACCGCCGCCCCCGCCGGAACCGCCGCCACTGTTATCCTTTTCATAGACAACCGCAATCGAGTGGTCGGCGGTTACATTGGTAAAGGTGTAGCTGTTTCCGGTCAGGCTGGCCGGGGCATTGTCCACGGTCACGCTTTTCAGCTCATAGCCGCTGTTGGGGGTAAAGGTGATCGTCTGGTCCTTGCCGTCCTCCACCTGCACCGCGCCGCTGGGGCTGGCCGTGCCGCCCGTTACGCTCACGGTGATGGTGTGCTTTACAGGCGTGGGCGGCTCGGTCTTGGCCTCCGCTGTGGCGCGGATGATAATATCGCCGCTCACGTCGGTAATGTTCACCTTGCCCGTGGCCGGATTATAGATGGAGGGATTGGAGGCCAGCTCCATGCCGCCCATCTGGATGCTCACGGATTTCATTTCGTAGCCGCTTTCCGGCGTCAGGGTGGTTTCATAGGTGCCGCCCCGTGCAACCGTTTTCTCCGCACTGGAGCTGGTCACATGGGAGAGGGCATAGCCGACCTCAAAGGAGGTCTGCTTCCAGACGGCATACAGGGTCACGGTCTTGCCGTCCTTGTCAATCAGGCCGTCCGCAAGGGCCTTGTCCTCCTTGACCACCTTGCCGGAGGGGGCAGTCGCCCAGCCGGTAAAGGTGTAGCCTGCCACGGGATAAGTAAACTGGTTCTGCGTCAGGTATTGGGTTTTGGTATCCCATGTCACATTCTTCATGGGCTGCATCGTACCCTCGCCGCCGTTGGCGTCGAACTGGATGGTGCCGGTATAGGGCCGCCATGCGCCCTTGAACGCCACTGTTACGTCAGTTGCGTCACGGAACTGCTCGGTGTGAAGCAGGCCGGTGGTGTTGATGGTGTAGGTCTTTTCGTTGTGCGTGCCGGTATAAACTCCGTCACGGTCAGGGCCGCTCAACGTCACTTCCTGTCCGCCGATGGTCAGGGTGGGCACCCAGCCGCCAAAGATGTGGTTGTCCGCGTGCTCCAGAATGGAAATGATGGCATGGTTATCGCCCACCATGATTTCCTGCGCATGGACGTGCTGCTCGCCGTCGCCCGAGACAATCTCGCCCGGCAATTCAGGCGCGCCGTTGGGTACATGCTGCGCATCATTCTCGCTGGTGTACTGGTATGTCACCGTGATTTTGGGCGCGCTTTCCTCTTTGATTTTCCATGTGCCGGTCAGGGTCAGGTCGTTGTCCGGCATGGAGAAGCCCGTTTCGCCGGGGGTGACGGTGGCCTGCGTATCCGAGCGTACCCAGCCGCTGAACTCATAATAGTCATAGCTGGTGGTGGGCTTGGCCGCGATGCTCACCGTGTTACCCGAAGTGTATACACCGCCATGGGGCAGTACCGCGTCGGGCGGCACCTCACCGGCAAAGGCATAGGTCAGGGTATGCTGGTTAGAAGGCTCCGGCTTTGTACCGTCCTCCTTATCCCACAGGCGGTACACGTTGGAGACGGCCGAACCGGCGCTGTCCTGCGCATAGGCGATAGCGTCCCAGTAGGTGTATCCGTCGCTCCCTGCATCCTTGCTCTGGTTGGTACAGGTAATGGTGATCTCGATTTCGTTGCCGGTATAAAGGCCCTCAAAGGTGCCGCGCAGGACGGGACTGCTCGGATCAGATTCGTCCAGGTAGGGCTGCTTTACAATCTGCCCGCCCTTGAAGCCGCCGGAGGAGCCGTCGCTGTACTCAATATCGCTGACTTCAATATCTGTTTCGGTTATGGATTGCGCCACCTTTTCGGGTAAGGGGAAAGCCAGTTCTATGCGGCCGCTCTGCGCGCCCGTACTGCCCGCGTATTTCACCCGCACGCGGTAAGTGAAGCTGCTGCCCGCCGGGGTTGCTTCATCGTGGACGATGATAGAGGAATCCCCAGCGGCCTGTACTGCCGCATCGCCGTTCTGGCTGTTCAGCGAGGTTGAAAGCGGGGACACGCCCACGCTGCGGACATTTGCCATAGCGGCCAGCGGTACAGGGGCAGCCTCTGCCGGGGGCATGTCCTCAACAGGGGCTGCGGGTTCGTCTGCCGGTTCTTCATCAGGGGTCGGTTTCTCTGCCGGAGGTTCGGTTACTTCCGGTTCCTCAACAGGCGGTTTCTCCGGTGTATCGGGTACTTCCGGTACAGGCTCCGGCTGGGGTTCGCTTTCGCCGGGCGTTTCTTCGGGGGCTTCCGGTGCTTCCGTATCCGTGCCGGGTTCGTCTGTGGGCTGCTCTGGGGTTTCCGCAGGCTGTTCCGGCTGGTTATCCGGCTGCTCCGGCATCTCCACAGGCTGCTCCGGTTCAGTGGGCAGGGCAGGCTCTTCCACCGGGGAAAGCTCCGGCTGGGGCAGGTCGCTGATTACATCCGCGCCGCCCCATGGCGCACCGTCCACCGTCACGCTGCCGGGGAACTTTGCCGCGATGGCTTCCATAGCGGCTTTTGATTCAGCGTCGCTGCCGATTTCCAGTGTCGCGCTGTCAGGAACATCGTCAAACATGTTGTGAAGGCTAAGGTCCTCTGCCTGGGCGCGCATCCTTTTCCATGACAGGTTTACACTTTCCAGTGCCTCACAACCATTGAACATGCTGGTAAGAACTGTCAGGTTGGGCAGAATCCAGTTGCTCAGGTCTACGGATTTCAGCGAGGTGCAACCGTAGAACATCTCTTGCATGCTGGAGAGGCTGTCAAACTTAGCACCGCTTTCTGGTGTTTCAAAGGGAATATTCTCCAATTGGGCACAGTTGTAGAACATACCCGACATATTCTGTACCGCATTGTTCCCGCCCAGTTTGATACTGCCAGTGATACTTTTCAGGGCTTTGCAGTCCCAGAACATCCTTTCCATATCCGTGACGTTAGAGACATAAAAATCATTTCCTAAGTTAAGGCTCGTCAGGCCAGTACAGTACTGAAACATCCGATTCATATTCGTGACTTTGGAGGTATCAAAGCTGCTCAGGTCGAGGTTCGTCAGGCTGGGGCAGTTGTTGAACATATAGCCCATATATGTGACTTTGGAGGTATCAAAACTGCTCACGTCGAGGCTCGTCAGGCTGGAACAGCCCTCGAACATACGACCCATATCCGTGACGCTGGAAGTATTAAACTTGCTCAGGTCAAGGCTCGTCAGATTGGGGCAGTTGTAGAACATAGACCCCATATATGTGGCGCTGGAGGTGTCCAAATTGCTCACGTCGAGGCTCGTCAAGCCACGGCAACTGGAGAACATACTGCCCATATTCGTGACGCTGGTGGTATCAAACTTGTCTCCCAAGTCAAGGCTTGTCAGACTCTCACAATCGTAGAACATATAGTCCATATTCGTGACGCTGGTGGTATCAAACTTGTCTCCCAAGTCAAGGCTTGTCAGACTCTTGCACCCGTAGAACATTCTGCCCATACCCGTGACACCGCTGGTGTCAAAATTGCTTACGTCAAGGTGCGTCAAGCCATAGCAATCCCTAAACATATCGTTCATATTTGTGACGTTGGAGGTGTCAAATTTATCTCCTAGGTCAAGGTTCGTTAGTTTACCGCAGCGGAAGAACATCTCGCTCATATCTGTGACGTTGGAGGTATCAAAGTTATCCCCAAGATCAAGGCTCGTAAAGCTATTGTTTGCTTTGTCATAGAACATCCCGCTCATATTTGTGACGTTGGAGGTATCAAAGCTGCTCAGGTTAAGAAAACCTGAAAAGCCAATACACTTAAACATGCAGGACATATTCTCGGCACTGGAGGTATCCCACTCGCTTAAATCAAGGCTTTTTAAGGTGCATATTGGGCCACTGGAATTATAATTGTAACCGATACCACAAAACATACCCGACATATCAACAACCTTGCTGACATCAAGGGATTCGATACCGATAATCTCTTCAAGAGATGACCTATCTGGCGATTCACCGTCAACAGCAAAGGTATAGGACATACTTGTTACCTGAGAGGTATCCCATCCGCTTATATCTATCGTCCGTAAATAATTCTTATCGTAAAACACTCTGTCCATTATTCTAACCTGGGATGTATCCAAGGCGCGAAGATCCGCTGTTTCAATATCATCATAAGGAATAAACTCAGTCATATCCTCGGGTGCTTTTACCCCATCTGGTCCGGCGATATACGCTTCGTATTTTCCGCCCTGGGCTTGATGTGGCACCAGATAGAGTACTACTTTGTCGTTCTCCGTTTGTCCGACATGCCGTGCGTAGACGGCGTTTGGAACATTGGTCAGCTTGACGCGATGCCGGTCATTATCATCCTCTACCTTGGCATACGTTACCGCTTGGTCTATGACGCTGAGGCTTATAATATCACTACTGCTAATCATATCGCCGTTATCCGCTCTCACACCAAGGTTAAACTTCGCATCATCCGCTATCTGGTTTCCGGGCGGGTCGGCAATATCTACATTGCCCAGCTCCAGTTCCACCTCCACATGGCCCCATGCGGGTTCCAATACCATATCGCTGGAGGGCATCGGGATAATCTGTCCGGTGTTGTAGTGCGTCCCTTTGTTCGGGCCGCTTACCACGTTCCAGCCGCCGAAGCTGCTGCCGGAGTTCACCAGCCCCTCGCCGCCGGGGATGGTAACGGTCGTTCCCACAAGCTGCTGGATGGCTTCCGGCGCGCTTCCCTCCGCGCCGCCTGTCTGGAAGGTCATTTTACTCTGGCGGCGGTCAATGACCACCTCCGGCAAGGTCAGCGTCATGCCGTAGAGTGTGCCGTCGTCAAATATGCCGGTGTGCAGGCCGCCGTTGGAGTGGTCGGCCGGAGCGGTGATGCTGCCGCCCTGAATCACTTTTTCCTGTGTATAGACCTCTGGATTGAGTTCCACTTCCAGCACAAAATCAATGTCCGCCTGTCGGCATACATGCTCCAGATGCACGTCGATGCCGTTGCCGTCCGCCGTGGGGGCAGCGGTCATGTCAATATAGGCGCTGTCCGATTCATAGTAGCGGTTTTTAATTGCCTTTACCACGGACTGATTCCCGTCCAGATGCAGGGTAAAATCAATATCGTGATAGTGGTCATGCACCACCTGTTCCAGATCGGCCCGCATTTCATCCCTGAAAATGGTTGTGTCAGGGGAAGCGTGTGCCGCCACAATGTCAGCGCCGGGGGTATGGGCCTCGCCGTGGTGGGTGGCGTATTTCGCCAGCATCTCATTCGGCTTGTCCGCGAGCTGCCATGTAATGAGCGCGTCGCCCTCTCCCAGCTTGCCAGACAGGGCTTTTAGCTGTTCCTCAATCTCGCTTTCGTTTTTCCAGCCGAAGCGGTCCCCCAGCACCCAAAAGACCACGGTTGGATTCCCGTCGTCCATTGCCTCTACCGCTTCCATGGCCTTTTTCAGCGCCGCCGGCTCATTGGCTACCCCCTGTCCGGGCGTGCCATGCTTATCTATGGTGTCAAGCAGGTCGTTTTTGCTCCCTATAACGCCGCTGTCTACCACCGTGTTCTGGTAGGTGATCAGCCGCGTGTCGGAGTTTACGCCGTAATCATAGATGTAGTTCAGGCCGTTATCCCGCATCATGCGTTCAAATTCTTCATGGGATTCCCGTCCGGTAACGGCCACATCCACAAGAAAAATCAGATTGACCGGATCGGCCGAAATCCCCTTCTTGTGATAGCGGATCTCCGCGCTGGTACGGTTCACGTCAGGGTACGTCACCTCAACCGTGGCGGTTTCCGTCTGCGGCTGCGCTGTTGGCACCGGCTGCGGGTCCGCCGCCAGCGCGTAGGTAGGCAGTAAGCCCACAAGCATCGCTGCACTGAGCAGGAATGACAGCGCCCGCTTTCGTAAGTTTACCTGTTTCATTTCATTTGCTGCGCTCCCTTCATTTTTCTATTTGTTCCTACTGCTCAAAAAAGCTCCCCTTGCCGGATACGTCCCGGGCCGGTGAATCGTATTCCACCCCTCCCTCTTTCAAGTTCTGTGTCAGGACAAAAACATTCTTTTGCCCCCTTGCTTGTGGAGGCGTCAAATAGACAAAAACATTCTTTTGTTGCTGTTGCGCACAGCTATTCAGATTGCAGGCCGCAATTAACAGGGCAGTCTTGAAAAACAGGCGGCGGGAAAGCATGAAAATGAGGCCGAAAAAATTTGTGCATTTTTTCGGCCTGTTTGCCATGTCTAAATTTGACGGATTTTCTTGATATAAATATTACCAATATGGTATTATATATTTGTCTTACTACCCGCCGGTATGCTTTTGGACGGGCCGCGAAACAAAAGAATGTTTTTGTCCCTTACCGTATCAGGCGCAGGCGTTCCAGGTGCCGTTGATGCTCTGTGCCAGTAGAGAGAAGATAGATACGGGTCGTCTCGACGCTGGAGTGTCCCAGCACGTCGGCCAGCTTGATAATATCCCGGCTGGCCCGGTAAAAGCAGCGCGCAAAAAGGTGCCTGAGATTGTGGGGGAACACCTTGGAGGCCGCCACGCCGGCCTTTTTGCAGATGGACTTCATTTCCGCCCATATCTGCTTTCTGGACAGCTCACGGCCGCTTCTGGTGCGGAACACCGCGCCGGAAGCGGTCTTTTGCTTTTTCGCATACTTTTGCAGCTTGCGGCACAGCTTGGCCGGAAGCAGAATTACCCGCACCTTGCCCTTGAGGGAGATTTCCGCCCTGCCCGCTTTCACCGCCTCCACTGTGATGTATTTTACTTCGCTTACCCGGATGCCGGTGGCGCAGATGGTTTCCAGAAGCAGGGCCAGCCGCGTCCGGCCCGCCGTCTCGGCCGCACAGACCAGACGTGTGTATTCCTCCCGCGTCAGCTCCTTTGCCGGATCGCGGAACACCTGCCGCTGGAGCCGCAGCGCCTTGATATGGCAGTCCGGCCAGCCCATGTAAGCGAGAAAGGAATTGACCGCCGCCAGCATGGAATTTACCGTGGCAATGGCATAGATACTGGTGATGTGCTCCTTCCATCCGATCAGCGCCGCCTTGGTGAGCGGCTTTCCGGCCAGATACCTTTGCAGGGCGTTCAGGTCGTGGATATATTTCTGTATGGTCTGCGGGGCGCGTTCCTGCTCCTGCAAATGGGCGGCATAACTTGTGAGCTGTTCCTCGTCGATTGTGTATTGCGGCATATTGGCGTCCTCCTGTCCGTAACGGTTATACCGTTATTGTAGCGGACCGGCGCTACGCCGCACAGCGGGTAAGCGTCAAATAAAGCAACGGATTGTTGGTAGAGGTAGAGTGTGAGAAAATAAGGATAAAAGTTGCAGTGGATAGCATTAAGGGAAGTCAAAGGAAGCAGAGGAGCTGGGAAAAATGACAATTCGGGAAAGACATCGGGAGCAGCAAGTGGCCCAATGGACGGAGCTCGTACAGGAATGCCGGAGCAGCGGGCAAACAGTAACGGGATGGTGCGATGAACGGGACATCAGCACAAAGACGTATTACCGATGGGAGAAAAGAGTATTGCAGCGAAGTGGCCACGGGATAAAAAAGGTGGAAAGAGTACCGGCAGAAAAAAAGGCGGCTGAATTTGTAGAGCTGAGAGTGAGGAAGGAAGGGATGTGGAACAGGGAGTTTCTTCAGACTGCTCCAGAGGGGAAACAGTCGGCAGTAACAGTGGTGGTAAAGGGGCGAGGGATAGAAGTTGAGATTTATGCGGGAGTGGAGCTGCCGGTGATAGAGGCGATCTGCCGATCGGTGTGCCATGCTGAATGATTTTCGCGGCGCGGAAAAAGTGTATATAGCCTGTGGGTACACAGATCTGCGGAAAGGGATCGACGGCCTGGCGACATTGGTACAGCGGCAGTTCCATCTGGACCCGTTCAGCAATACGCTGTTCCTGTTCTGCGGTTACCGGCGGGATCGGATCAAGGGGCTGTATTGGGAGGGGGATGGATTTGTTCTGGTATATAAGCGGTTAGAAGCAGGCGCCTTCCAGTGGCCGCGGAACGGAGATGAGGCGCGCCAGTTGACAGGCCAGCAGTACCGCTGGCTTATGGAAGGGTTAAAGATCGAACAGCCCAAAGCGCACAAAGCGGTGACTGGCCTGAGTATGATATAGCGTTGAAAAATCGGATGCTATTTTCCTCGAAATCCCTTGAAATGCTGGTGTTTTAAGGGGTTTTGTGTTATAATGAGAATATGAAAAATGAAGTGAATATTATCACAAGCAACACGGAAATGGTGACCATTTCCCGTGCGGAATATGAGTTTCTGAAGGCGGAAAGAGACGAGCTGAACCAGAAGCTGGACTGGCTGATGGAGCAGATGCGTCTTGCCAAAAAGAAAGTCTATGGGGCATCGTCCGAGCAGACGAAGGAAGAACTGGCAGGCCAGTTGAGCCTGATGTTTGATGAAACGGAAGCGTGGCTGTCTGCTAAAAGGACTTCCGTAACGGAGAGCAAGGTTGTTGCCCACACCCGGCAGAAGCGGTCTTCCCGTGTGGAGGAGGTACTGCCGGACAATGTTCCTGTTGAGGTGGTAGAACACCGTGTCCCGGAGTCTGAGCGTAACTGTCCTGAATGCGGTACACTCATGACGGAGATTGGGAGTGAGGTTCGCCGTACTCTGGTGATGATCCCCGCCCAGGTGAAGATCCGGGAAGATGTTTATTTTACATACGCCTGCCAGAACTGCAAGCAGACGGGGACGGAAACACCTGTCCTGAAAGCCGAAAAAGAGCCTCCCCTGATCTCAGGCAGCTACGCCTCCCCAGAGGCTGTGGCTCATATCATGGTCCAAAAGTTTGTGATGTACGCTCCGCTGTACCGGCAGGAACAGGAATGGAATCGGGCTGGGGTGATGCTCTCCCGGCAGACGATGAGCAACTGGGTGTTGCGGGTGGCGGAGGATTGGCTGCGGCCCATCTATGACCAGATGCACCAACAGTTGCTTCAGCGAGAGGTCCTCCACGCGGATGAGACGACTCTGCAGGTGCTGAAACTGGAAGGGCGGACGGCCAGGAGCAAGTGCTATATGTGGCTGTACCGGACCGGTGGAGACGCCGGGCACCCCATTGTCCTGTATGAGTACCAGCAGAGCCGAAAGGCGGAGAATGCCGAGGCGTTCCTCAAGGGCTTTACGGGCTGGCTCCATGCTGATGGTTATTCCGGCTACCACCGATTGCCGGAGAACATCCGGGTGGTTGGCTGCTGGGCGCATCTGCGGCGAAAGTTTGACGAAGCGGTGAACGCCTTGCCAAAAGAGCAGCAGACTGGCTGCGCGGCGTTGGAGGGACTGCAATACTGCAATGTTCTCTTCGCCATTGAAAAGGAACTGGCGGATCTGCCGCCGGAAGAACGGTACAAACAGCGTCTGATCCGGTCCAAACCGGTGATGGACGCTTTGTTGGCATGGGCGGAAACAAAAACCGCCCCGCCCAAGTCCTCTTTGGGAAAGGCGCTGTATTATCTGCGGGAGCAGTGGCCATATCTAAAATGCTTTTTGGAGGACGGGCGGCTGGAAATAAGCAACAACCGGGCAGAACGGAGTATGAAACCCTTTGTGATGGGGCGGAAGAACTGGCTGTTTGCAAATACGGAAGGCGGGGCCCAGAGCAGCGCCATTGTTTACAGCCTGATTGAAACGGCCAAGGAAAACGACCTTGACCCATACCGGTATCTGGTCTATGTGCTGTCCAGGGCGCCATCTATGGCCGTGGCTGACAGAGAGTGGGCCACAAAACTGACGCCGGATCTTGTTCCGGTGCAATATCGCAGGGGCCAGGAGGACTCTACAATATAGGTTTTTTAATGGACTGACCGAAAGGCCGGTCCATTTTTTTCGACATTTTCCACCAAAGGGGAACTACAGAGCCTCACAGGTAATCCCTTCCATCCCTTATGCTTTGCATGAAGGGAGGTGAGGAAAATGGAAGCAAGCTTTGATGGAGCAAAACTGCGCGAAGTACGCAAAGACCGAGGCAAGACACAAGCGATGCTGGCCGTAAAAATGGGCACTTCTATTCGCCATGTACGAGCCTTGGAGACCGGTGAGAAGACAAACCCATCCGCATGTCTTCTCTGTAAAGTAGCCGTGGCTTTGGATGTCCCGATGGAAACATTTATGCGGATCCAGCCAGAAGAAGGGGATGAACTTGTATAAAGCAAAAGGAGATGAAACCTTGCCCTACCTAAATGCGACTTGTGATCTGTTGTACAGCCTTGGAGTAACCGCGAATTATAAGGGGTTTCTTCATACTACCTACGCAGTGTCTCTGTGTATGGAACGGCAAGACAGGCTTCTGTTGGTAAGAAAATGGCTTTATCCTGATGTTGCCAGGAGATATGGGACGAACTGGAAGGCAGTGGAACGTAATATCCGAACCGTATCCAGGATTGCGTGGATACGCAACCGCGTACTCCTGGAATCCCTTGCGCAAAGGCCTCTTGACAGGCATCTATGTTCTACCGAATTCCTCGCGGTTCTTTTCCATGCGGTTTACTCCGCTGAATTCCAGGATCTTTCTTCATCTAAATCCTAAATCCCATTTACTGTCCAATCTCAAAGGGCGCAGGTTGCAAATTTACCTGCGCCCTTTCTCTTGGCTTATTTTACGCTTACGAACAGCACACATGAAACGTGTCAATCTGCGGGAAAAAACTCAGCAGGTAAATGAAAGAGCTGTCACTCATTGTGAGCAGTTCTTAGCGTCGGTCTATGGACAGTCATTTCCACGAGCAGCCCAAACCACTGTGCAAGTTTTTTATTTATACTCTAATGGGGAAAATTGTAAACAGAGGCTGGAAGATAATCCTCCGGCCTCTGTCCCAATCAGCACATATTCCCACTCGTTCTATCTTTTATAAGGCGATTTACTGCAAAGTTATATGCATAATAGAAAAATACCCCGAAACAACATCCAATTATATTATTGGCGATACGGAGAATAATGGCCGACTTTAATCCAAAAATACTTGTAGCCATTAAAAGTGCCCCAAAGCAATTCAAAAGGGTTTTCCAATGATATGCAGCACAGAGCCCCAGAAGCAGTCCGGAATAAATTCCTAAAGATGGCTGCGCCGCTGGAGGAAGGAGCTGGTATACAATCCCGAACAGTAAGCTTCCGGCTACTACGCCGCCCAACCGTTGGAATGCTCGTTTGTTGGGCCGCTCTCCGTATTGCGTAAGTACGGTAAGGCAGGCACAGCCTACCCACATGACTCTATCCACTTGAAGAAGTTCACCGACAAGAATTCCCAACGACAGTCCCAGAATCACTTGAAACTGCCACCTTCCAAGAGAAGTGGACAGTGAAAAATCTTTTACAATTTGGAAAAAACTTTTGTCATAGTGTTTTTTTCTGTGGTTGATATAGAAAACGGCTCCGCATATCAGAACTCCTATCAACATTTCCAGGGTACGGAGTCCCAAAAGCCGCCCCTCCACGGGATTACCATATAAGAACATATAGGCGAACAAATACAGTCCGGCGCTTCCATACAGCGGTTCATGACAGGCTGAAATTACAATAAATCCAATGCTCAAAAAGTTGATGCAAAATCCTATAACCGGATTAACAGACTGGGCAATACAGGGGCTAAATGTTAGAAGTACAAACACAACAAAAAAATTTATCATCGACCCCTTGATACGGTATCCAAAGTCAACAAAACGAACCATCAGCAAAATACAGAAGATCACTACGGCGGCAGAACTGTTCTCATTGCCAAAGAAAAAATTTAGTACAGAAATAAAGGCGATAGCAAAGAGAACACAAAGTACATCTTTTATAATTAAGGCCGCTACAAATTTGTGCTTTTCGGATTTAGTTGCGGCAGTTCTGATTTTTTCCTTACATACGGATACATCTAATTGCATTGCCTGATAAAAGTTCATCTGCTCTCCCCTTCCTTAACAAATAATTTTATCATAATTTAACAAGAAAATCAAGAACGTGGTCTTTGTATCAGTGCAGGAGTTTGTATGGGTACAATACATATTGGACAGATGAATAAAAAAGGATGAAGGATAGGGCCTCATCGGTTAAAGTTGGAGTTGCAGGCAACAACTCAACGAGAGGGGGCCATATCCTTCATGAGCAAAAGTATAACACAGGACCTGGCATACCGGCAATCCCTGATGAAATATGCAGAAAAGTACGGCGTGAACCGTGCCAGCCGGAAGTACAACAAGAGTCGGTCGTACATCTACTTTTGGAAGAACCGATGGGATGGGACGGTGCAGTCCCTAGACTACCGCTCCAGACGCCCCACAATCACCCCAACCAGCACACAGAAGCGGAGTCGAAAATGACCGCCGCACCCCGATCTTGGCATGGTGGAACTGTGGCACCGGCTACGGCCGCGGGGCTATGCCCGCCGCCCGGAAAGCCTGTTCCGAGTGATGCGGAAGTTGGGCTTGTTTCCTGCGGCTGAGAAGAAAAAGACATACAAACCCAAGCTCTATGAGCAGACGACCTATCCCGGCCGACGAATCCAGGTGGATGTGAACGTAGTTCCTCGAAAGTGTATCGCAGCCACAGAACTCCGCCTGTACCAGTACACCGCCATTGACGAGTTCACCCGCCTGCGCTTCCTGGCCGCATACCCTGAGCAGTCCACCTATTCCTCGGCGGATTTCCGCAAAAAGTTGCTCAAGTGGTATGCCCGCTGGGGAATACGAGTGGAGTGCGTCCAGACGGACAACGGGTTTGAGTTCACCAACCATTTTTCCAGCAGCAAGCGAGACCTGCCCACCCTGTTTGAGAGTACCGCGGCCCGACTTGGCATCCGCCACAAGCTCATTCGTCCCTAATACCCCACGTCACAATGGCAAAGTGGAGCGCAGCCACAGGGAGGACCAGAAATGGTTTTACTCCTGCCACAGCTTTTACTCCCTGGATGATTTTGCAAAGCAGCTCGCCATTCACAACCGCCGCTCCAACAACTTCCCCATGAGGCCATTGGGATGGCGTTCTCCCTTAGATTTCACTGTCCAATTTCTTTGACAAACCTACACATGAATAAATCTGCCTTGGATACCAAGACGGACCGGGCATTTTCTTTCAGCCTTACGGCCTACACCGGTTTGAGGTTTCACTGCGCAACCCCTACTGAAAGCTCCATAAGACAATGCGTGCCGGCGCACTCCCTTACTTCAACGTTTTGAAAGACGCACGCCGTTGCCCGCTGGTATCTTTGATAATAGGACAAGGCGGCGGGCCTTGTCAATCCTCTTGCGGTGGCAGCCGCAGTTTTCCGTGCAAAACGTAGCGGAAAACCAGCGACCCAAGGGAGCAAAACCACAAGCTCCGCTTGTGGTTTTGCCACGCCGTAAGGCATGTTCGCCAGAAGCGCCAGCGCCTAGGCTGGGATTTGGAGGCGCAGGTCGCCGGTGGCGACCGCTGGATGCGGCAGACATCCAGCAGCGCCGACCGAGCCGACAGGCGAGACCCCCAACCAGCGTTTTGAAATATCCGAAAAGGATATTCCAATCCATTGCTGGCCTGTGTTATTGGGAATCGTGGCTCGGAATCTCCCTGCTTGGGATTTTATGCAGCAGATCCTCCTTGACCTTCATATAGGTTAGAGAGGGGATGGGAATACAAAGCCCAGAAATCAACTCCACCTCAAAGCGCCGGATCGCCACGATGAACAGCGTATTGACCAGATACCCCCGGTGAATAGGGTAAAACAAATCCGGCAATTCCTTTGCAATCTCCCCGATGGAACTGTTGCAGGAGATCACCCGATCAATACAGACAAACTCGGTTTTCCTGCGCTGGCTTTGCACATACAGAACGGTGTTTGAATTGACGAAAATGGTCTGTGTCCCGCTGCGTATCGGTATACGCCGTCCAGAGGGGCGCTCCAACAGCAGACTGCGGACAAACTGCGTGGTGTTTACGTCCAGGTTCAGCACCTTACTCTCACTTGGCTGCATGTACTCGTAGGAATTGTGCTGGTGTACCATTTTCAGTTCCCCGCCTATGATCCGGTAACTGATGGTGAAATGGTTGATGACGCGGAAAGATCCCTCCAAGCTTTCCACGATGATTTGACCACAGACCTGCGCCGCGCTGTCTCCCAGGGAAACCGGAAAATATTCTTCCTCTATGATGTTGACTGCTTTCCCTGTAAAGCCTTTGAAATGCTCCCGTATTGCGTCGCCGCCAAATAATAGTGGCTCTCCCGTGCCGAGGTAAACGCTGTCCGGGCAGAGGTAGGAAAACCATTTATCTAAGTCCCCCGCATAGTGGGCGTGGAACAATGCTTTTGTAAGGGCCGCGATTTCTTCCAAATCGATTTTTTTAGCTGCCATTGACAAACCACCTTTGCGCGTTTCTTTGATTTCCATTTTAGCAAAGCGCGGGAAAAAGGGCAAGAAAAAATGTGTGATTCGTAACATCAGACGCATCATTGGCGCAAGCTCTATTGACTGCTTTTGTTGTCTTAGGTATAATCGTTAAATAGGGAGATTATGCGTTTTTTTGTAAAAAGAGGTTGACAAGTATGATTCTATACGATATACTCACGGCAGACAGGCAGACAGGCAGACAGGCAGACAGGCAGACAGGCAGGCAGACAGGCAGACAGGCAGACAGGCAGACAGGCAGACAGGCAGGATAAGTCTGTCCTTTTTTGCTGTGTAAATAAAGAAAAAGTCAACAAAAAGGGCGCGTTGCGTCCACGGTTTTTCCGTGGGCGTGGCGCGCCCTTTTTGTATGTTGCGCTATTTTCAGATGATTTCATGACAAGAGGGAGGAAGCATATATGAACACAGGAAAACGGTTATTGTCCGCGCTGCTGTGCGCCTGCATGATCGCGGCGCTTTTGCCGACAGCGGCACTTGCGGCAGGAACAGACACAGGCAAGGCGATCCAGCTTGTGGACAGCGGAACTGCCGCGAATATCAGCGGCGGACAGGACAGCAATATATATTTTGGTAGATATAAGCAAAGCAGCAATGACAGCGACGGCTATAACACCGATCCCATCAAGTGGCGGGTGCTGGAAAATGCCAAGGGACAGTTGTTTCTGCTTTCCGACCAAAATCTTGACGTATTTCAATATCATACGAAACAGGAGAGCGTAACATGGGAAACCAGCACCATGCGCTCCTGGCTCAACGGGTACGATGCGTCGCACAATACCGGCGGCAATGACGGGATTGACTATACAGACGATAATTTTATCAGCACCGCTTTTTCTGACGGAGAGCAAGGGGCTATCGCAGAAACAGAGGTTGTCAATGATGATAACTCGAAGTATCACACAGAGGGCGGCAACGACACTACCGATAAAATTTTTCTTTTGTCAATTGCAGAAGCACAGAACAGCAGCTATTTTGCCGATAACGACAGCCGTGTCGCGACCAATACCGCCTATGCCGCAGGCGGCGGTGCATCCGGCGGTGTCGGCGGAGCCGGTTTCTGGTGGCTGCGGTCGCCTGGCGGCGACCAGATTTACGGTGCGGCCGACGTACTCATGAACGGCAGTGTGGCTGAGGACGGCGGCTATGTGAACAATACTTTTGTCGCTGTTCGTCCCGCTTTTCATTTAGATCTGACATCTGTCCTCTTCACATCTGCCGCCGTAGGCGGCAAAATCCCCGCCGCTGAAAGCAGCGATAATCAAAGCGGCGAAGCCGCCGATGCGATTTTTGAAATTGACGGTTATGGCGGCAATGAGTGGAAATTGACGCTTTTAGATGGAAGCCGCGATTTTTCCATTTCCAAAGCAAAAATTGAAGAAAGTAAGATTGACTTTTCCTACTCCGGCGCACAGACTGGGACGAATGAATATATTTCCGTTGTTATCGAGGACAACGGTGCGATTACCTACTACGGGCGCATTTTGCAGCTGGACGGTATGACCAATGGCGCAGAGGGAACGACAAACCTTACGCTCCCTGCGGGTGTAACGTTAGACAATGATACAAAACTGTATGTATTCAACGAGCAGTACAACGGCGGGGAAAACGACGATACCAGGCTGACGGACTACGGCAGCAAAATGATTGATGTGCAATCCGCTGTTGACACCACCGCCCCGAAGCTTACATCGGGCAGCGCAACCCGCGACAGCGAAACCGACGCGACGGTGAAGTTTACCAGCAGCGAAGCGGGCGAATATTACTATGCCATTGTAGAAAGTGGCGCAAGCGAGCCGGAGATCACTACCACCGGAACAGGGACTGCCTGCACAGCGGAAGAAAACACCATTTCCCTAACCAAGCTTACAGGAAATGGGGCAAAGGATATTTACATTGTCGTGAAAGACGAGGCGGGAAATGTCAGCAAAAAACAGAAAGTCACCATACCCGAATATATCCCGCCGGTCTATGAGATTTCCGCATCCCCGGCCACGCTGGACTTTGGCAGTCAAACGGTAGGCTATACAGAAGCACCTGCCGCGCAGACGGTAACAATCAAGAATGAGGGCAACCAAAACACAACCGTTAGTCTGCCGACCAGCACGAATTATACCATTACGGCGGGAAAAGGCTTTACAGGTAGCGCCGCCACTCTTGCCCCCGACGGTACGGCACAATTCACTGTCCAGCCGATCACTGGGCTTGACGTGGAGAACTATGCGGAAACGCTCACTGTTTCCGGCACGGAAAACGTCAGCGCGCAAGTTGCGCTCTCCTTTGCCGTTGTCGAACCCCAACCAGCCACCTACAGCTTGACCGTAAACTTAAACGGTGGCAACGGGGTTGACGCAAGCGGCGAGTATGCCGAGAACGCAGTTGTTGAGATCAACGCAGGCAGCCGCAGCAATTACCGCTTTGACGGGTGGACTTCCTCAAACGGCGGCACATTTGCAGACACTTCCAGCGCGGCAACCACCTTTACCATGCCTGCTGCAAGTACCACCATAACGGCAAATTGGCGATACATCGGCGGCGGTGGTGGCGGAGGCGGCAGCGAGGGTACCAGCAGGCCCACCTACCGCCCCGATGTGGAGAACACGGAAAACGGAGATGTGTCCGTCCAGCCCAGCAATCCCCACAAGGGCGACGAGGTGACCGTTACCCCCAGGCCGGAGGACGGCTATGAGGTGGAGGCTGTGATCGTCACCGACAAGGACGGCAAGCCGGTTGACGTGACCGACAACGGCGATGGTACCTGGACTTTTACCCAGCCCGGCGGCAAGGCGACGGTGGAGGTCATCTTCCGTGAGATCCCGCTGGGAACCCTGCCCTTTACTGACGTACCGGAAAGCGCCTGGTATTGTGACGCAGTGCGTTACGTCTATGAAAACGGCCTGATGAACGGCATCGGCGGCGGCGCGTTCAACCCCAACGGAACCACCACCCGGGGTCAGATCATGACCATCCTGTGGCGCATGGCGGGTTCCCCCGGCATGGAGGGGGAGATTTGGGGCTATCCCTTTGCCGACGTGGACGCCACGGCCTACTATGGAACAGCAGTCTACTGGGCGAGGATGAACGGCATCGCGGAGGGGTACGGCGACGGTAAGTTTGGCCCTGATGACCCCATCACCCGGGAGCAGTTCGCCGCTATACTCTATCGGTTTGCCCAGGAGCTGGTCTATGATGTGACCGCAGCCGCCGACCTCTCCGGCTATGCCGACGCGGGCAGCATCAGCGGCTACGCCCTTGCCGCCATCCAATGGGCCAACGCCGAGGGCATCATCAGCGGCACCAGCGACACCACATTGACCCCGCAGGGGCAGACCACAAGAGCGCAGGCTGCGGCCATGCTCATGCGGTTCTGCGAGCAATAGTCTTGGAACTCGCAACATTGCAAATGTAAAGTTATCTGACGTCAAGGAATTGGCTTTAAGAATGAAAGAACGATAATCGTTTTTTGCTTTCCGCATAAAGACTTCACGTTCAGGTACAATATCTATATCAATCAAACTACAGGTCTTAAAATAACGGAAAGAGAAATCTTGACGGAATAAATCATGGCTTTTGGCAGATATCTGCTGTCCGGCATGCATGTATGGCCGGACAACCAGCTGGGTCTGGCTGTGCAGGAGGCCACCAACGGCTGCGACTTCGACCGCAAGGAATACATCCATGAGCATTGGACAAAGCTGACCGACCATCCCAACTGGGAACAGTATCAGTAAGACGTCTGCCGCGGCAGTCCGGTAAAAAGGAATAAAGAAAGTGTGGGGCATAAAAACAGGCAGGTATTGTAGCCGCAATACCTGCCTGTTCCTTCATTTGGAAGATGCCTTTACAGGGGGTACCGCCGCTCTTTCCGTATCGCTACCCAATTTTCCCCTTTATTTTACCCCGCAGCCATTTCCTGCCCTCCATGTACGAGGTTATCTCCACATTCACAATATCCTCCGGACGGAATTGGCTGTCCTCAAACTGCCTGGCATAACGGCAAACTACCGTGCAGCCATCCGTCAGCCGCGCAAACACACCGCCCTTATATTTGCTGATGATAGTGGCAAGCCGGATCGAACCCACAGGATGACGGTACTCCGCCCCAATATACGGATCAGGCGCGGCGTCCTTTACCGAAATTTCCAAATTCCCCTCATCCACCGCTATCACTTTTGCTTTCAGCCTTTGTCCCGGCCGGTAAACAGACCGCAAATCTCCAAGGCAGGAATAAGACAATCCGGATTGAGTCACCGTATAGTCAAAACCATGACAGGACATTGTCAGCAGGCCCGGCCCAACACTCAGGATCTCACAGCTTGTTATGTCGCCGGCCTGCAGCCGCTCAACCATTGTCATTTGCCATCTCCTGCGATCCATTGCCCGTACCCGTGAGGCGATGGCAAATTCATTCAGCCGGTCTACCGCTATAATCACAAAATCCACATTTGCCCCGCCCATATGGTTGAACACGAAGCTCTCTCTTTCCTCGCCCGGCCACCATATCAACGGCTCCGGAATCAGTATCTTTACTCGGTACGGCACAACCACAATGCAAGTAATTTCATCCGGCCCGTCGCCATCTCCCTCTGCGCTGTCCATGGAAGGCGCCGCAATCTTCTCTACGCCGATCACGGTTCCATGCAGCAGCGCTCCGGACCGGTAGGAAGCATAAATGCTGTTCCATTCTGTTCGTCCTTCGGGAGTCAGTTCCTTATCCAGTTCTTTATAATCCGATTCAAAAAACTTTTGCCGTGAGCTTTCCAGCCATTGCTGCATTCTCTGGTCAATCCCCATGACGTTTTCCCTCCAAACTTTTTATTTTCAGGCGGCCTGCGCTGTCTGTGTATGCTGCTACGCACGGAACATGTGTCCCGATCCGTTCCAATTGTCCTTCATCTGCCAGAAGCATCACCTGTAAGGTCTTTATCTTCGCTTTTTTCCGCATTACAGACAACTGTGTACCGCAGCGCCATTCCATCCCTACTGGGACATAAAGGATCAAAAGCTGTAATTCCCGTACGGCGTAGTATGCCAGCATCAGATACGGCCTTGGAGGCGTCATTATCTCAGGCGCATCCCCTTGTTCGGCAAACGAAAAAGCGATATCAAATGCACGGATAATATTGCGGTCACACTCCTTGCCAGGTATCACAAGATCGCCTGTGTTTTCATCAATATGGATATCCCCTTTATACCGCAGCTGCCGAACAATACTCTTTGCAGCCTTCTCCTCCATACCAAAGCACAGCCGGAGAAATGTTTTGGCCTGGCGCATCTTCATGCAGCCCAACTGTTCCAGGGCGTCCAGCAGCCTGATTTGCGGCTCGCTGCAATACATTGACTTCATATCGCCATCCTCCGTTGCACCTGATTTAACACGGGATCAAGCAGGGCTTCGCTCCCCATCTCCACGATCGTACTGAAAATGACCTTGGCGGTGTAGACCAGCGTATTGGAGAGCGCCTCGTTCTCGTTCCGCCGCAGCCTGTACAGCGCTTCGTCGAGCACGTCCGCGTTCAGCCGCTGGAGCGTGTCGCGGACATAGCCCCGCGGATAGGTGCAGGCGCCAAGCTGCAGCCGACCGCAGTAGTACAGCCACGAGACCGCGTCACGGAACACCGTCGCTTCCTCCGGCGCATAGCGGGAAAGCGCACATCGCTGCAAGATCGCCGCTATGGCCCCGCGCCCGTCCTCTGCGCCCGCGCGCGGGACTGTCGGAAGCTCATCATCAGTATCCCTGTACTCCTTCTTACTCTTCTCCTTCTTACTCTTCTCCTTCTTACTTGTGTGCGGTTTTTGCAGGTCTAAAACTGCCGTTTCCGCACTTCTGGAACTGCCGTTTTGGCAGGTCAAGACCTGCGGATTCGGCATATCAAGAACTGCAATTTCGGCCGGTCTTTCAGACGTATTCTTGTCCGTATCCAACTGTCCTTCCGGCATGTCTGGCTGTTCAACTGCCGGTTCCGCTGTATCAGGCGTCTCGTTATCCTCTTCCAGAACTGCCATTTCTGCAGGTCTTATCTCCGCGCAGAACGGCGCGCAGTCATAACCGTAGGTCGCCTTTTCGTCCAGCGCCACCTCGGCCAGGAAGATACGGTTGGGCATACCGCGGCCCTGCCGCTGCTCCCAGACCAGGCGCCTGTCCGCCAGTTCCTTAAAGCAGGCTATCGCCTTGCGGTAGGAAACCTGCAGCTCCCGTGCCAGATCCTCGCGCGTGTAGATGATGTACACCTCGCCGTGCCGGTTCACCCAGCCGTTGCGGCGGGACAACTGGTAGCGGTTGAGCAGGAACGTGTAGGCCACTTTGTTCTCCAAACCCATATCCATGTAACGCGGGTCGCAGAACAGCCACCGCGGCATCTGCATGTGGAAATAGGAAATGGCGCCGGACAGCTTCATCAGCGTAAAGTCCGGCCGGTCTTCTGCAGCGATGTTCTTTTTCATAAGGCAGCATCCTCGCTTTCGTTGTCTAATTCGTTGTTTCGATCCAGTTCCTGTTGGTATTGGTCGATCTGGTCGTCTGTTGGGATAAATGTCGTATGATCGGGCATATCATCCTCCTGATCGGGATCGTCCGGCTGCAGTAGGTCGGAATAGGGGGATTTCGGCTCCGCTGGCAGTTCAGGAGGGGGCACCGCCGATCCTGCTTCCGGCGATCCCGCTTTAGGTCCATCGCCTGTTTTGGGGTGGGAGGTATCTGCCGTACCATCCGCACCGTCCGGCCTGTCCGGCGGGTAGTCATGGATGGACGCCGGCCGCAGCTTGCCGTAATCGGTAAATTCCGGCGGCGTTATCTTGTACAGCAGCATCGGGTACTGGCCGCGCAGCAGGACGATGCACCTG
>NZ_JACOPL010000023.1:0-21406 GCF_014287995.1 Agathobaculum faecis | reverse complement strand
GTAATATTTATTCTGCATAGCCGAGATCAATCCTTTCCAAAATCCGGTTTGCCGCGCCGCCCAGCAGCGCGGATAGCGGAAAACCGGTTTTACGGCATCGCTCCGTAAAACCGATTTCCCAAAGCATTTTTATTGTATCCTGTTAAAGCACGGTGAAGAAACCGCCGTCCACATTGATGTCCACACCGTTCAAGTAATCCGATGCACGGGAGGCCAGGAACACCATGGTACCCATCAGGTCGTCCAGCTCGCCCCAGCGCCCGGCTGCAATGCGGTTTGTGATCTTATTGTAAAACGCAGGGTCTTTACGCAGCTCTGCGTTGACCTCGGTAGCGAGGAAGCCGGGGCAGATCGCATTGGTCTGGATGTTGAACCGCCCCAACTCGTTGGCAAAGTTGCGGGTAATGCCGATGACACCGTGCTTAGCCGCGGTATAGGGCGGGCACTTAGCGTCCGAGGTATAGCTGAGCGCGGAACCGATGTTGATGATCTTGCCGCCGCCCTTCGCCTTCATGATGTGCGCCACCTCTTTGGACAGGTAATAGACCGCATTGAAGTCCAGGTTGATGCACATTTCCCAGTATTTATCCGGGTAATCGTCGAAATCGTGGAAAGCGCTCGCGCCCGCGTTGTTGACCAGAATATCGATGCGTCCGTACTGCTTCATGCATTCGTCTACGCAATCCTTGCGGTATGCCTTGTCGGTCAGGTCACCGCGCAGGAAATGCACCTGCCGGCCTTCCTTTTCAATCAGCGCCTTGATTTCGGAAACATCCTCGGTGAAGTGAGGGATAAACAGGTTGGCCCCTGCCTTGGCGAATGCAACCGCATACGCCATCCCAAGGCCCTGGTTTGCACCGGTGACCATAGCGATTTTCCCGTCCAAGCGGAACCAATCCATATTGAACTTATCCAATGGGTTCGACATACTAACTTTCCTTTCTGCGGCAGGCCGCACGATATGAGGGAGGCGGGACGCGCACAGCATCGCGCGCCCCGCAGCGTGCATGGTTCGGTTTATTTTGCAAGGTGCAGCATGCGTTCGAGTGCCTCGACTGTACCGTCGCGATCCATATGGTAGTAGTGGTAAATCGCATCCACCGAGCCGAGCACAGCGAACTCATCCGGCATGCCGACGCGCTTGAAGTTGCCCTTGTAGCTCGATTCGCACAGCACTTCCGCTACCGCGCCGCCCAAGCCGCCGTTGATGGAGTGGTCCTCTACGGTGACGATATTGCCGGTCTTCTGCGCAACGCGCAGGATCGCATCCGTATCGAGCGGCTTGATGGTGTGCATATCCAGGATGCCGATGCTCGCGCCATGCTTTTCCTTCATCGTTTTGGCCGCCATCAGGCATTCATACAGGTTGGAACCGCAGGAGATGATATAAGCGTCCGTGCCCTCCATGGTTTCGATCGCCTTGCCGATGGTCAGTTCATAATCCTCGGCGTAGACGTTGGGCGAGCCTGCACGGTCGATGCGAATGATCATCGGGCCGACAAAATCCATCGACTGGCGGATGAACTTGCAGCACTGGTTGGCGTCCGCCGGCACAACGACCGTCAGGTTCGGGATAGCGCGGTAGAGCGCAAGGTCCGCGATGTCGTTATGGGTCGGGCCGCCGCCCGCGGTCACGCCCGAGTGCGTGCCGATCAAACGGACGTTGACGTCGTTGTAGGCGATGTCCGTGTGGATCTGGTCGGCTGCGCGCAGCGGCAGGAACGGACCAAACACCTGGGAGAACACGGTGCAGCCGGAGAGTGCAAGGCCGGCGGACGCGCCCACCTGATCGGGCTCGGCGATACCGAAGTTAAAGCAGCGCTCGGGGAATTCCTTCAGCAGCTTGCCCGCCGAGGAGGACGGTGCGACATTGTCCGAATAGGTGAAAACGAAATCCTTACCCTCGCAGGCCATCTTGTAAAGCTCCTCGCCGTAGGCTTCACGGGCGTTGGAGAGCATCATATCAAAATCGTACGTTGTTTTCGCTGCCATAAATCATCACGCCTTTCTCATTTTTGCAACGTCTGCGAGCGCAATCTTGAGGTCTTCCTCGCCAATACCGCCGCCGTGCCATTTGTGGTTGCCTTCCATGAAGGAAACGCCCTTGCCCTTTATCGTATTGGAGATAATAAAGGTCGGCTTGGCTTCCTTGGAATAATCGAGCGGGGGCAGCTGGTCGAGCGCTGCGCACACCTGCGCCATATCGTTGCCGTCCTCTATTTCAATGACATTCCAGCCGAACGCGCGCACCTTGTCGGCAACCGGGTCGATATTCATGATCTGGCGGGTGTTGCCGGTCATCTGGAGCTGGTTTTTATCCAGGATACACACCAGGTTGTTGAGCTTGTAATGGCCGCCCGACATCAGCGCTTCCCAGTTGGTGCCTTCGTCGAACTCGCCGTCGCCGATCATGACGATAACGCGGTAGTTTTCCTTGCGGTAGCGCGCTCCGAGCGCATAGCCGACCGCGATCGGCAGGCCATGGCCGAGCGAGCCAGCGGAAACCTCGATCTGCGGGCACTTCTTGCGGTTGGAGTGCATGCCGAACTTGTAGGTATCCAAGCTTTCAAAGTGCTCTACCATGTAGTCCTGCGTATAGGCGCCCTGATCGGAGAAGATCGTATACAGGGTTTCCGAGCAATGGCCCTTGGACAGGATGAAGCGGTCGCGGCCCTCCTTGTGCGGGTCCATCACGTCGTAGTTCAGGTACTTGTAGTACAGCGCGACTGTCATTTCCACGATGGACAGCTCGCCGCCCAGATGTCCCATACCGATGCGGTAAATGAAGTTGAGCAGATTGGAGCGGATGTCTACACACTTGTCCTCCAGCTCCGTGATGGTTTGCAGTTTAACACTCATTTTGTCTCATCCTTTCCGTTTGGCTTATTCGCCTTCAAATTTGTTGCAGCGAATGAGGATCTTGGGGTATTTACTGGTCAGATGCATGGCGAATGCCGCTTCCACGTCGTCAATGTCATACACCTGCTCGTCTGATGTAAACGCGGACAGGTCGACATACTTGAGGTATTCTGCGGTGCGCTCGAAGTTGAAGTGCGCGCAGTACATGCCGGTGACGTTGACCTGGCGCATGTAGGAGTATTCAAACAGGTTGAGCGGCAGTTCGTAATCGGTCGGGAACTGGGCGACATACAGCAGGTTTGCATATTTCGACGTACATTTCAGCACCGTTTCCGCCGCGCTCGGCACCGCCGAGCACTCGATAATGACGTCGTAGCCCAGGCCGTTCGTGATCTCCATGGCCCGCTCGTACACATCTTCGGTGATCGGGTTGATGATATGCTCCACGCCGATCTTTTTTGCCAGCTCGCAGCGGCTTTCAACCGGCTCGGACAGGGTCAGCTCGGCCGCGCCGAATTTGGCCGCCAGCTGTGCGCACAGCTGGCCGATCGGGCCGCCGCCCGAGATCAGCACGCGCTTGCCGACCTGCATGCCCGCCTTGTCCATGGCGCGCACAGCGATGGAGAGCGGCTCCATTAGGCTGCCTTCCCGCAGGCTGACGCCGTCGGGCAGCTTGCAGACCTGGGATTCGTTCCAGACAACGTATTCGGCCATGCACGGCTCGTTGCCGACATCCGTACAGTATTCCGGGTGGCCGATCGAGCACTGGTAGCACTTGCCGCAGTAGCCGAGGAAGTTACCGCCAACCCGGTCGCCGACCTTGAGACCCTTCGCCGTGGCATTCTTGCCCAGCTTTTCGATCACGCCAGACATCTCATGGCCGATGCCGAACGGTGCGTCCTCGGGTTTGTTGAAGCAGCCGTCCACCACATGCGGGTCGCTGCCGCAAATGCCGCAATAGGCTACCTTGATCAGCACTTCGTCGTCCTTCAGCTCCTTGATGGGCATATCGACGATGCCGACTGTGCCGCGGGTTTCCGGGTTCGGGTCCTTCATGTTGCCCACTCGGGTTGCGCATACAACTTTCATAGCTTAATATCTCCTCTCTGTGTTCCAATACGGTTTATTTTGCTGCCTTCTGCGCTTCGCGCGTTTCGTTGCGCCCGGCAATTTCCTTTTGGATCTGGCTGATTTTCTCTTCGTTCAGGTGATAGAACAGGCCGTAGACCAGCATAGCTACCACAACCGCTGCCAGCGGCAGGAGCGTGGTCATCATGCGGATTGCGCTCAGAGTTGCTTCGTTCTGCGCCTGGTTTGCGACATAGCCGGTCGCTTCCAATACCGCAGTCGGCAACGAGCCGCCGATGATCATGGAGAATTTGATGCCCAAGCCGACCAGCGTCATGACAATCGCGGTATAGCGCTTACCGGTTTTCCAGTCGGCGTATTCCACCGGGTCGGTGATGACCGACCAGCAAATGCCCATCAGGATGCCGTAGCCATAGCCGGTGATCGCACGGGAGACCATCATGCCGGTGATGGCGGTGGTCGGCATCAGGTACAGCATCAGGCAGCCGATGCCCGCAATCGCAAGGCCGAACATAACCGTGCCCTTTTTATGCAGGCGCTTGACCAGGAACGGTACGCACGGCACGCCAATAACTGAAAATAGCATCATGATCATGGAAAACCAGGAAAGCATATCGCCGCGGTTTGCGTAATAATTGATGTAGTACGCGCCCATTGTGGACTGTACTTGGCTCATGGTGTAAACGCCCAGGAACAGGATAAAGGTGACGAATACCGGACCAACACGGAACAGAAGGTAAAAGACATCCTTGATGTTGGCCTTGTTGTTCGGGTCAACCGGCTGGGGCGGGATGCGTTCCACGATCTGGCTCGAGCCCCACAGCAGGATGACGACCATGATAATGGCCATGATGATCGTGGTAACCATGTAGCCCTGCGCCAGCGTCATATACTTCGAGAAGAAACCGGACAACTCGGGCAGCATGATTGCGCATACAACGCCGCCGACCTGCGCGAGCGTCATGCGGGTCGATTGCAGGCGGGTGCGCTCGCTCTGGTCGTTTGTCATCAGGGACGCCGCGGAAATGTACGGCTGGATGATAAAGGTGTACAGCATATTCAGCAGGTTATAGGTGACCAGCGCCCAGACGATCTTCAGGCCATAGCTCAGATTCGGGGTAGTATACGTCAGGACAGCAGCCAGGCCGAACGGAACTGCGCCCCAACGGATGTATACCCAGTACTTGCCCTTCTTCGGCTGGAGGCGTTCGCAGATCGTGCCCATCATCGGGTCGTTAATTGCGTCCCAGATACGTGATACCGCAAAAATAATGGCGACATGGCCGGGCTGCAGCCCAAAGATATCAGTGTAAAAATAGCTGATGTATAGCGCAATACACTGGAACACCAGATTCATCGCAAAATCAATCGAGGAATAACCCCATACTTCTTTTTTCGGCAACTTGTAATAGCCAAACTGGGAGGACGTTTTTGCCCAGCTTGCAGGATCCTTGGGATTGTTGTTCATAGCAGACGTTTACCTCCTCTTTTTCTTTTTTTAGACCGCCGTATCTCCCTGCCCTCCTTCCTTCTGCCCTGTGTGATTGTGGCTATATTGTACCGAGAGAATGGCCGGATTGGCAATTCCGAAAAGAGACATATCCACCAACAAACTCGTCTGTTAGATATGTGCATTTTATAGAATATGACAGATGCGTCTCGCTGCTATTGTGTATAAGTCACATAAAATACCGTATTTTCTGTTATTGTTTTAACATTGTGTCAAAAAGGGACATCATTTCAGAAATATCAGTCTTTTTTGAAACATTACTTTGCATAAATCCTGTTTTTTCACAGGGGAAAATATGATAAGATAGATAATAAAAAGTATGTACTCCGCGGATCTGAGGAAAGAGACAGCATATGAAATATCAGCAGAAGCGTTATCCGTTTTATAATCCCAATCTGGTTCGGATGTCGATGGGCACGTTGGACTTTGTGGTCAACTATGCGGACATGCTCGACCAGACCTGTGTGGAATTCCGGCATGTCCATGAATGCTATGAAATTTATTACTGTCTGAGCGGTATGCAGCATTTGATGATCGATGGACACCCCCATACTCTGGTCGGCGGCTCGTTTGCCATCATCCCGCCCGGAATATACCATTACACACAATACGAACCGCTGCTGCTCAAGCAGTATGTGGTGTTTGTGTTCACGCCCCCAACGGTCAATTCGTTGAAAAGCCGCAGCAAAAGCACACAATCCGAGATGGATTTCCTTTCTGCAGCACTCAAGTATTTTGATGAAAACACATATTTCATCTGCAAGGACCGGTATAAATCAGACAAAGTGCTCGCGCGGCTTGATGAGGAAATCAGTAGGGACCTGCCCGGCAAAGGGCAAATGATCAACGCGCTGTATCAGGAATATCTGATAAAGATATTCCGCAACATGGTTTCCACCGGCAAGGAGGAACCGGCAACGGCTAATATGTCCAATATCAACATGGCAGTTGAAATGACAAAATACATGCACGCCAATTACAATAAAAATATTACCGTGCAGGATATTGCGAATGTCTTTTATGTTTCGCCGCGCCATATCAACCGTGTTTTTGAGGAGTATTTTGGACAAAGTTTTAAGCGTACGCTGAATATTTACCGTCTCAACTATGCAAAAAATTATCTGCTCGACACCAATTATCCGGTAGAACGCATTGCCGAACTGGTTGGTTTTTCCTCAGCAAAAACCCTGTACCAGCTTTTTAAAGAACATGAAGGAATGACTGTTTCTGAGTTCCGCGCAAAATGCAGGGAGTCGAAGCCATAACCGTATAGCAGACCTGCTCAACAAGGAGCGGTTTTATTCTTATGAGCCTTGCATAAACCGCGGGATTAACAATAACTTTTCGGCTGCTATCACGCGTAACGCGGCTCAAGCATAGAAAAGGCCACGCACATGACATTGTGCGTGGCCTTTTCTATGCAAACCCGACAAATTTTATTTTCCTATTTACGCGCGGAATAGTGGAATTAAATGGAAGTTGCATCCATGCCCTTATCAGAAATAAGGCAGAAACTGCGGTAGCGGGCAGCTTTGAAGAATACGGTCATGTGCCTGAACCGCAAATCGAAAAAGCCCCGGAAATGTCCGCCCTGCTCGAAGGCATTGCAGCCGGTAAGGCGACCACGCAGATCATCCGCGAGAACCCCAGGCTGGCATTCCGGGTGAATGACATTGATACGCTGCGGCAGACGTTTCTTTCCGAGAAATACGCCGAACAAAACCGGGCGGTAGAAGTACAGTACATCTACGGCGCGACGGGTACGGGTAAGACCCGCGGCATCTACCAAAGGCACGGCGCACGCGACATTTACCGCGTGACCAACTACCGAAGCGGCAAAGGCGTCTCTTTCGACGATTATCACGGGCAGGATTGTGATCGCGTTTGAGGAATCCACCTCGCAGCCCAATCGAGGAAATGCTCAATTTGCTGGATGTTTATCCTCCCATACTACCCGCGCGGTACAGCGACAAGGTCGCGTGCTTTACCAAGGTGTACATCACGTCCAACCTGCCGCTGAACCGGCAATATGAGACGGTGCAGCTCTGTCACCCTGACACATGGAAAGCATTCCTGCGCCGTATTCAGAGCTTTACCGAGTATCGGGAGGAAAAGCCGCCTATTACCCGAATGGAGGTGAATTTTTGAAGATGAACAGCAATAAACGCAGTCTGCTGGAAAAAGAAACGTATCGGAACTACATGCTCCTGATGTTCCGATACGGCCTCAGGGAGATCTGGACAGACCAGCACCGGCTCAAACTGCTTGTGCTCTATCTGCTGGCCGCACTGACCTTCAGCATCGTCCGCCCTTGGGACATTGCGTACAGCGGGCCGGATATGTTCGATGCGATCAGCCGGATCGCGTTCAGCCTCTGCTTCCCGATCCTTGTGTTTGGCGGGCTGGCAGTGCTCATCATATGGGCTGGGACGCCCTCCAAGGCGAAAAGTATCCAGAACACCCTGCATTGGGCTGGTCAACCACGCCGGTGAAGTACCGCTGCTGGTTGCTGTCCGTCAGGATGAAACAGATGATGCACACAGCAACATCACGGTTCTCGAATTTCTCGCCTGCGGCGTCCCCAAATCCGTATGGGAACAGAAAAGCGCGGATATCGAAACCGCGCTGAATGTCCATGTCGCATATATTCAGGAGTGCGACGGCTAGCGCCGCATCCGGCCGTTTACTGTTCCTGACAAAAGCGGCCTGCCCAAGATGCTGCCGTGGAAGGATGTCTATCTGCGTGACGCATTTCCCGCCTGCCGGCTGGTGCTCGGCGAAAGCCTGCTGGGGACAGTCTCGCTCGACCTCAACCTGATCCCGCATGTGCTGCTGGGCGGCGGGACCGGTTCGGGCAAATCCGTTCTCCTCAAGTTGATTTGGCCGCAGCTGGCGCAAACACCCAAACTGCAAGCTAATCCTCGACCGCGACGCTTTGATAGCCTACTTGACAGTGTATCTGAAAAGCTGAAACAGCGCAAGGATCTGCTCGGGAAGGCAGGGTGTACAAATACCTATGAGTATCACCGCCGTGAGACGCTCCCGATGGACTGCATTGTATTTGCGGTAGAAGATTCTGTACAACACGGACGCGAGCGACCGGATTCCGCGCGACGCCCACGTCCGTTTCCTCACGGGTGACGGCCCAGTATTTCAATCCTACTGGTTCGACGACACAAAGGAGGTTTTCTAAAATGGATAAGAGTACATACAGCGCACTCGAGCTTGCGATCCTGCTCGGTGTCAGCCGCAGCGCGGCTTACAACCTGATGCACCGCGCGGATTTCCCGTCCTTTCGCATCGGCAAACGCCTACTGGTAAAGCGGGACAAGCTGATCGAACGGCTGGACGTGCAGGACAAAACAACCCATGGCTACCCTACCTGCTCCCAGACAGTAGCTGCTGATCGAATAAACAATAAATAGGCACACTGCAAACTGAGCTGCCCGAACATGGGCAGCCCTGCTTTTATGCAGAACAAGGAATATTTCATGTTATAGACTTAAATACCTTTTGTTCCTATAACATCAACCGAAACAGCATGTGTCGAAAAGGAGACTACAGTTATAATGGCACGCAAAAAGAAAAAACGAGAAACTGGTAGCGGAACAATTTATAAGCGTCCCGACGGACGGTGGATTGCGCAATATACCTCTATGCCCGATCCTGAAACCGGCAAACTGCTCCGCCATACGATCTACGGCAGGACACAGACACAACAGGAGGTCGCGGAAAGGCTGCGCGCGGCGACTTCAAGCATCGACAACGGCACGTTTCAGGAGCCGAACAAGCTCACGGTTGCCGAATATGCGGAAGAATATATGCAGAGCCATGTTTCCACGCTCGCGCCGTTTACCCAGCGGACGTATGAAAAGAACTTGCGGATTCATATTCTTCCCGCGCTGGGTAAAAAGAAGCTGACAGACCTGACGCATCGGGAAGTGCAGCGGTTCGCCGCGTCGCTTGGCGTGAACGGCAAAGGCTTAGCGCCCAAAACCGTGCATACCGTATTCGGGACGCTTCACGCTCTGTTAGCCGCCGCCCAGCGTGACGAGATCATTATCCGCAACGTCGCCGACAAATGCACCCTGCCTCGCGTTACGCAAAGCCGGGCAAAGGCAATCACTTCCTCGGAACTGTCCCGTTTCCTGAAAGCAGTCGAGGACGACGAGTTTTACAACATCTTTTTCCTCGATATCTTTTCCGGCATGCAACAGTCTGAAATCCTCGGCCTGCGCTGGGATGATATCCTGTGGGGGAAAAACAGCATCGTCATTCGGCAGCAGTTGCAGCAGAAGCATGAACGCGGCTCGTTCAACTACTATCTCACCCCACCAAAAGAAAACAAACAGCGGTGCATTGTACTCGCCGCAAGCGCCATCCGCCTCCTGCGGAAGCAGCACCGCAAGCAGCAGGCGCAAAGGCTGCTCGCTGGTGAGCTGTGGGCTAATGCCTTTGATCTGGTGTTCACCAATGGCTTCGGCCGTCCGCTCAACCATCAGACGGTATATAAGCATATGAAAAAGGCATTGCAATCCTGCGGTATGGAAAACTATACCTTCCATTCGCTTCGTCATTCATTCGCTACAATCTCGATTGAAAATGGCGACGACATCAAAACCGTGCAGACCAACTTGGGCCATTTCGCACCGGCATTCACGCTCAAGACCTATGCCCATGTCAGCAACCAGATGCAGCAGAGCAGCGCCGCCAGAATGGAGGAACTGATCGCCAGTTTGCCGGTGGCAAAATAGCCGCAAACCCGCACTGCGTCTGGCTTTGCAGACCCCATTGCAGTCAAGATTGCAGTATAGATTCTTGAAAACACCGAAAAAGTTCTAATATTCCCACACAAAAGAAAAATCGCACTTTTCCTCCTCAGAAAAGTGCGAAATTTTGGCGGAGACGGAGAGATTTGAACTCTCGCGCCGGTTTCCCGACCTACTCCCTTAGCAGGGGAGCCCCTTCACCAGCTTGGGTACGTCTCCATGTCAAGTTTGTAGCTTCCGCCATCAGGTATTTGGCGGAGCGGGTGGGATTCGAACCCACGCGCCCTTTCGGACAAACGGTTTTCAAGACCGCCTCGTTATGACCACTTCGATACCGCTCCGTAGCTTTGCCCGATAAGCATGATTGATTATACTACATCCATCGGTAAATGTCAATGCTTTTCTCGGCAGAAGCGCAGCTTTCCCACGCTTCTGCCAAAAATCCGTCAGCCTTCCAGCCGTTCCTGCCATTCTGCGGGCTTGAAGCCGGGCAGGGCAAAATCTGCCCCGACCAACAGCGGCCGCTTGACCAGCATGCCATCGGTCGCCAGCAGGGCGAACTGCTCGTCCTCGCTCATGGACGGCAGCTTGTCTTTCAGACCCAACGCCTTATACTGCAGACCGCTTGTATTGAAAAAGCGCTTGAGCGGCAACCCGCTCATCGCGTGCCACTGGCGTAGTTCCTGCTCGGTCGGCTTTTCCTGCTTGATATCACGGAACTGATATTCCACCCCCTTTTCCTCCAGCCACTTCTGCGCTTTCTGGCAGGTGGTGCATTTCGGATAACATACAAACAGCATTCAGGCTACCTCCTTTTCCATTTCCTGATGTCCAGCGGTCAATACAGAAAGTTCCGCCAGCAGCAGCAGCGCCGCTGCCACAGACAGGCCGCTGCGCAGTACCATTTTTGCGGGCCATGCCACGCCATGCACCCCCATTAGCCAAGACAGGCCATAGCCCGCCGCATCCGATACCGCCATCGTGACCGCAATCGCGCCAAAGAACGCCAGCATGGCCGGACGCGGTTTTCCGTACAGCAGCCGCGCCAAATGGTAAAACGCCAGAACCAGCAGGATATCGCCTACCAGTCCAAAGCCGAACGACGGGAGCTTGGGGTCCACGCAGGTCATGCGGTAATTGACGAGCAAATGTAGGCAGCTCCACAACAGGGGAACCAGCGTCAGCAATGCGGAATGGGATGTCATTTCCACGCCCTGCGCTTTCGCCAGGCCAATGCTGCAGAGGCCGGCGAGCACGGTTATGCCCGCGTAGGCAAGCTCCAATGCCTGCGCCCATCCGGCCGCGTCCTCCTCCACCGTAGTCATCGTGAGATAAAGGTATCCCACGCCGCCCAAAACCAGCAGCAGGCCGGAGATGACCGCCATCATCCGGAAACCCACGCCCTGCGTACCCAGCAGCTGCTCAAACGGCGTTTTCCGCTCCGCACGAAGCGGCGCCGCCATGGCCGCATAAGCGGCCGCGCACAGCAGGAAAAAAACAGCGCAGTACCAGACCCATGCGTTGCCGGTCACCGGCAGGCCGTTCCTGCTATCAAAACCGTTCAAAAAATGGAGCGCGCGCGCCACAACGCCGGGTACGCACAACACCACCGCAAAAACGGGCAGAAATTTGGATCGCTTCATTTCATTCCCTCCAGTTTGAACTTTAATATACGCAATAAGTATACCACAATACGGCGGCGTCAGCAAGGAAAGCTGAAAAAACTCCCTTTTAGAACAAGGCTCAAACTCAACGAAATGTCTTTACGCTCTACATATCTAAAAATCTCCAGCATCTCCTCCCTTTCAACTTCTGTTTTCCGGCCTAAGTCTGTCGCGGTCAGCCCTGCGCTTGCAATATGCAGCGAGCCAACCTGTCGGCACCCCATCGCAGTGGTACTTAAACGAACAGGGACGGAAAAATGACAGACGGACCCACAAAGACGAACAGGCCCGTCTGGTTTCCGTATCCGGTCAGTAGCGTTCTGTATTAGGCAACATTTCCGCCTCCTTGCCCGAAAGCTCGGTATTCGCCGGCGTCTGCCGCCGCATGCCGATCTTGAGCAGAATCGGTGTGATCAGCGTGGTTACAATAACGACCAGAACAATCGGCGGGAACATGTTTGCGTCGATCAGGCCCGCCTGCGCGCCCTTCTGCGCCACGATCAACGCGACCTCGCCGCGTGACACCATACCCAGTCCAATTGAAATCGCGTCATAGGTTTGAAAGCCCATCATCCGCGCCCCCAGCCCGCAGCCAATGACCTTGCTCAGAATCGCGACCAGCGTCAGGACGACCGCGAATACCACCAGCCGTCCGGTCAGCCCGCCCAGCTCGGTCTTGATGCCGATGGAGGCGAAAAACAGCGGCGAGAACATCATATAGCTCAGCACATTCAGCTTACTGGCCGCGTATGCGCGCGTATTACTGATATTGCACAGAATCAATCCCGCGAAATATGCGCCTGTGATATCCGCGATGCCGAAAAAGCGCTCTGCTACAAAGCTGAGCAGGAAGCAGAACACCAGCGCATAAATAGCCAGTCGGCGGTGATGCCCCCACAGCTTATCCATTTTGATGAACGCCTTGTGCATGACAATACCGATCAGGCAGAGGAACACGAAAAACGCCGCGATCCGCACAAATACCATCATCGGCTGGACGGTCGGATCGGTAAAGCCCGTCAACACGGTCAGCACGATGATGCCGAGGATGTCATCAAGCACCGCCGCGCCCAAAATGGCCGTACCCACCTTGCTTTTGAGCTTGCCGAGCTCCCGCAGCGTCTCTACCGTGATAGAAACAGAGGTCGCTGTCAGCACGACGCCGGTGAACGCCGCTTTTATCATATTCTGGGTATCCGCCGGATCATTTTCCAGCAGCAGATAACAGGCGACGCCGCCGATAAACGGCACAATCACACCAATCAGCGCAATTACAAAGGATGCCAAGCCCGTGGATTTCAGCTCATCCAGCTCGGTGTCCAAACCAGCGCTGAACATCAGGAGGATCACCCCAATTTCCGCGGTTTTGATCAGAAAATCATTCTCCCCCACCAGTCCCAAGCAGCTTGGTCCCAGAATCACGCCCGCGACCAGTGCGCCCACCACCTGCGGCATATGGACACGCTCTGACGTCAGGCCGAAAATCTTTGTAAATAGCAGGATAATCGCAATGGTCAGGAGGAAATCATAGGACACGAGTCTCCACCCCTCTCAGTCTTAAAAAAACATCTATCTATCATTATAGCGTTTTTTTCAGTTTCATCCAGCCTACCTGTCAAAAAAAAGACAAAAAGATCAACAAAAGAGCTTCTGCATTTTTGTGCAGAAGCTCTTTTGTTCATTCTTCAATCTTGGGCGCGCGATCATGGATGTCCTTGATCTTATGCAGGCCGCTCTGGATCGTCTGATAAATACTGTCCAGATCCTCCGGCGTAACATTGCGCTCCAGAAAGAGCAGCTCTACCGCATGGGAAAACAGGACCATCGCATTAGTCGTATCGAGAAACTTCGGGAAGTTATGAGAATTCTGGGCATTGCGGAACTTCCGGATATCTTTCCGGATGAACTCCACAACCTCCTGCGCGCTGGTAAAATCGCCATGCGAGATCGGGTAGGGCGTCACGCGCTGTAGAAAATAGCGGTCGCGCTTGGTCACGTCAAACACATAGGTGACGCACAGATCCTCCGAAAGCTCAAATTTAGCAATATATAGTATCCCGTTCCTGATCTCCTTGATGGAGGATGCGCCGAGCTGACGCAGGCTGGCATTGATAATATCGCCGGAAAAGCTGCTTGTAATCATATGATCTCCCTCTTTCTCGATCTGTTTTATCTATCAATGAAAACGAACAAGCAGGAATACGGTTGAAATAACGACCGACAGCAGCATTATCGGAAAGCCCACCTTCAGGTAGCTTGCAAACGTAATCGGGTGGCCATGCTTTGCCGAAATGCCCGAAAGGACAACATTTGCCGACGCGCCAATCAGCGTGCCGTTGCCGCCGAGGCAAGCGCCCAGTGACAGCGCCCACCAGAGCGCCGTTACGTCCATTCCTTCCGCCTGCATGGAGAGGATCAGGGGGATCATCGTCGCGACAAATGGAATATTGTCCAGAAACGACGAAAACAATGCCGACCCCCATAGGATCAGGATCATCAGCAGCATAGCGTTGCCGTCAGTCACCGTGACCAAAGCGTTGCCGAGCGCCGTGATCACACCGGTCTGAACCATGCCGCCGACGACAACGAACAGCCCTGTGAAGAACAGGATCGTGGACCATTCCACGCCCAGTACAATTTCCTCAGTCTCCTGACCACCAATCAGTAACATTATTGTAGCACTTGCCAGAGCGATAATGCAAGAGTCCACGCCCAAGGTGGAATGGAAAACAAAGCCCAGCACCACCAGAATAATCATCACAATACTTTTTATCATCAGCGGTCGATCCTTGATCGACTTGTTTTCGTCCAGGCGCATGACCGCCGCCATCTTATCGGCTTCCACCACCATACGGCGCCCGTACATAAAATAGAAACAAACACAGACCGCCGCCATGATAAAGAACACCGCCACACCGGTATTCATAATAAAATCCACAAAGCTCAGCCCTGCCTGCGAGCCGATCATAATATTCGGCGGGTCGCCGATCAGGGTCGCCGTACCGCCGATATTGGATGCCAATATCTGCGTCAGCAGGAACGGCACCGGATTCAGCCCCAGGATACCCGCGATCGAAATTGTCATCGGGCCGACCAGCAGCACGGTCGTCACGTTATCCAGAAACGCGGACAGCACGGCCGTCAGTACTGCAAACAGCAGCATAATCCGCCAAGGGTTGCCTTTTGCGAGCTTTGCCGATTTAATTGCCACATATTCAAATAGGCCGGAGTTTCGCACCACCGCCACGAACAACATCATGCCGATCAGCACGCCGATGGTGTTAAAATCGATATAGCCGACCGCGTCATCCACCGTAAGTACATGTAGGCACACAAGCAGGACGCCGCCCGCCACCGCCGCCACCGTGCGGTGGATTTTTTCCGTCACGATCGCAGCCATGACCGCCAAAAAAACAACGACAGAAAGGATCTGCATAGTGTCCATTTTCTTACCCCCTTCTTATGCGTCGGTTGTCTTTCCCAGCGCACAGCTCTCAATTTTTATTACGACATATTATAGCGCCGTTTTTCTCCATTTTGCAATGTGTATTTTCTCCTGAATTACTCGGAATTCGTGTGAAAGTTTGGTCATTTAGTGACAAAGCATCCCCCCTTTCTTTACGTTTTTTTAACACATCGCCCTTTTGTCCGGTGATGCGCACACGCTTTCCGAGGCGCGGCGTACCCCCTCACCGCAGGCAAAAAAAGACCCCGCTCCGAATGGAGCGGGGTCTTACTTTCGCTTTTAAGTAAGTTAAAAAAACTTAGCCCTGCGAAATCGCGCCTACCGGGCAGGAACCTGCGCAGGAACCGCAATCGATGCAAGCGTCCGCGTTGATCTCGTACTTGCCGTCGCCTTCAGCAATAGCGCCTACCGGACACTCGCCCGCGCAAGAGCCACAGCTAATGCATGCGCCACTGATAACATATGCCATTGGTATTGCACCTCCAAAAGTATTTTACACACTTATTGTAACACAAGATAAGAAAAAATCAACAAAAACAGACGGTTAGTTATCGGTAACTTTTCACACATATATAAAATAGGTGTGATTATCCAAAAAAGTTAGAAAAAATTTGTTTTAACGAGAAATCCTGAGAAAACCCTCTGTTTTCCTATTCTGTTTCTCTACAAAGGTCAAATTTAGTCAGAAAAAATCCTTGCTTTTTCATCAGTCATCTTCTATAATAAAATCAAAGGTCAGGAAAGGTCAAACGAAAATCCCTGGCTTAAGGAGTGACCACCATGAAAATGTCAGATATCATCGCCGACTTTATCGGAGAGATGCTATCAGAGGGCGGCGGCGTGGCGGAGGTGCAGCGCAAAAGCCTGGCGGACCGGTTTTCCTGTGTTCCCAGCCAGATTAATTATGTGATCGAAACGCGCTTCACGCCGGAACACGGCTACTTGGTCGAAAGCCAGCGCGGCGGCGGCGGCTATATCCGCATCGTCCGTCTGCTGGACGATAAGCAGCGCACGCTGCTGGAAGCCGCGCGCGGCATCGGCGGACGGCTGACGCAGAATGACGCGGCCCGCCTGACACGGGCGCTGGTTTCCGCTGAGCTGCTCACCCAGCGCGAGGGACAGCTTCTGCTCTCTGCCTGTTCGGACGGCGCGCTGGCGGAGGTCGAAAAATCCGACCGCGACCGGTTGCGCGCCGCAATCTTCCGATGCGCCGTAATGGGCGTTGCAACCATCTAAATCCTGTAAAAATTTCACGATACACCATCCTCTTTGAAAGGAGAAACGACTTATGAAATGCGAAAAATGCGGCAAGAATGAAGCGACCATGTATTATAAGGAAACTATCAACGGCGTCACGCGCGAGATGCACCTGTGTCCGGAATGCGCGCAGAAAGAAAACCTTGGCGGCACGTTTGAAAACGCGTTCCAATCCATGAACCATTTCTGGAGCGATCCGTTCCATTCGTTCCTTGGCGGCGGCTTCGGCAGCCTGTGGAACGATATGCTCGGCACGGCGGCACCCACCTCCACCCTGCTCGGCACCGAGCGCAAATGCCCGACCTGCGGCATGACCGAAAGCGAGCTGCGGCAGACCGGCCGTGTGGGCTGTCCGGATTGCTACAGCACGTTCGCGGATATCCTGAACCCGTATGTGCGCAAGCTCCACGGCGCGGACCGCCACATTGGCACGGCGCCGGCCGCACCGGAGCAGCCGCAGGCCGATCCGGTCGAAGCCCTGCGCGCGCAGCTCAAGGCGGCGGTGGAAAGCGAGGATTATGAGCAGGCCGCGCGCCTGCGCGACGAGATCCGCAGAATGGAGGGCGAGCAGAAATGAGCCTGTTTTCATTACACGGCGGCTTCACCGGTTTGGCCGCCTCCAGCCGTGTCAGGCTGGCGCGCAACCTCAAGGGGTACCCGTTCCGGCTGACGCCGGCGCAGCACAGCGAGATCGCGGACAAGGTGTTTTCCGCGCTGCGCGGCAACCCTACCATTGGGCCGGAATTCGAAAAAAAGCAGATCATTCCCCGCTCGACCGAAGCGTCCCAGCTCGTCGAGGAGCATCTGATCTCCCCCGAGCTGGCGCGAAACGGCGGATGGCTGATCGTCTCCCGTGATGGCGGCGTGTCCATCATGGTCGGGGAGGAAGACCATCTCCGCTTGCAGGTCATCGGCACGGGCCTGTGTCCCAAGGAGTGCCTGGAAACCGCCAACCGCATCGCGGCGCTGATCGAAGCCACCCTGCCATTCGCCTATGACGAGCGGCTGGGCTACCTGACCGCCTGCCCGACCAATGTCGGCACCGGCCTGCGCGCCTCTATCATGCTGCATCTGCCCATGCTGACCGCCACCGGCGGCATCAACCAGTTGGCCGGCTATGCCGGCAGCCGCGGATGCGCGATACGCGGTGCCTACGGCGAAGGCTCCCAAGCGGTCGGCGGTTTTTATCAGATTTCCAACCAGATCACGCTGGGCGCTTCCGCAGCCGAGCTGACCGATAAACTGGTTGAGACCGCGACCGCGATCATCGACGCGGAAAAGAAGGCGCGCGAACAGGTGCGCAGCCAGAACGAAGCCGCGCTGCGGGACCGCGTCTGCCGCGCCGCCGGCACGCTGCGTTCGGCTTACCTGATCGATACAGGCGAAGCCATCCAATGTATTTCGGACGTACTGGTCGGCCTGCAGATGGGTCTGCTGTCCGGCGTGGAGCCGCAGGTACTTTACGGGCTGGAACAGCGCATCCGGCCGGCCATGCTGACCGGCGCGCCGCAGGAGCGCGACCAGAAGCGCGCCGCCCTGCTGCGCGAGACCGCGCAAAGTCTGCGCTTCGCGTGAGCTTTCCTTATTCACTTTCCATTTCCCACCCCCTGAAAGGAGTGTTGACTTATGTTTTATCAAAACCGTTTCACCGAACGTGCCCAGAAAGCCCTGACGCTGGCGCAGGAAGCCGCCGGCTCTTTCGGCCACAGTTATATCGGCTCGGAGCATCTGCTGCTCGGCCTGCTGCGTGAGGGCGGCGGCCCTGCCGCCAAAGCGCTTGCCGCGGCGGGCGTGACCGAGGATGCACTGGTGAAGCAGATCGAAGACCTGTCCGGCCGCGGCGCGCCCGACAGCGCCGCGCCGCAGGGCATGACCCCGCGCACCAAGCGCATCATCGAGCTGTCGCTGCAGTCTGCGGGCCAGATGGGGACCAATTACGTCGGCACCGAGCACCTGCTGCTCGGCATCCTGCGCGAAGGGCAGAACGTGGCGTTGACCGCGCTGGCCAACCTCAAGGTCACGCCGCAGACGCTGGCAGAAAAGCTGAGCGAGACGCTCGGCGGCGCACAGCAGGGCGGCTTTGCGGAAGCAGGCGCGACTGGCGGCGCTTCGGATAAGGACGCTCTTACCCAGTTCGGCCGCGACCTGACTGCCGCCGCCAGGGAGGGCAAGCTCGATCCGGTCATCGGCCGCGCCAAGGAAATCCAGCGCGTGATCCAGATCCTGTCCCGCCGCACCAAAAATAATCCGGCGTTGATTGGCGATCCGGGCGTTGGCAAGACCGCCGTTGTCGAGGGCCTCGCGCAGAAGATTGTGGCGGGCGACGTGCCGGAAACGCTCAAAAACAAGCGCGTGATCTCGCTCGACCTGACCGGCATGATCGCTGGCACCAAGTACCGCGGCGAGTTCGAGGAGCGCATCAAAAAGGTTATCGAGGAGCTGACCGCCAAGAAAGACACCATCCTGTTTGTCGATGAGATGCACATGCTGATGGGCGCGGGCGCCGCCGAGGGCGCGGCGGACGCGGCAAACATCCTCAAGCCCGCACTATCCCGGGGCGAGGTGCAGGTCATCGGCGCGACCACGCTGGATGAGTACCGTAAAAACATCGAAAAGGACGCCGCGCTCGAGCGCCGCTTCCAGCCCGTGCAGATCGACGAGCCGACGCCGGAGGACGCGGTCGAGATCCTCAAGGGCCTGCGCGACCGGTATGAAGCACACCACCGCATCAAGATACCGGACGAGGCGATCGATGCCGCGGTCAAGCTGTCCGTGCGTTATGTGACCGGCCGCTATCTGCCGGACAAGGCGATCGACGTGATCGATGAGGCATGCTCGCGTGTGCGCCTGTCCACGTTGACCGCGCCGCCCGACCTGAAAGCGCTGGAGGACGAAATCGCCGCCGTCGCCGCGAAAAAGGAGGAGGCTGTCAAGAGCCAGGACTTCGAAAACGCCGCCAAGCTGCGTGATGAAGAAAAGCAAAAGCGCGAAGCGCTCGAAGCACGCAAAAAGGAATGGTCTGAACAGCAGACCAAAACGCACGGCGCGGTCACGGCGGATGATATCGCCGCTGTGATCTCCGGCTGGACAGGTGTCCCCGTCGCCCAGCTTACGGAGGACGAGGGCCAGCGCCTGCTGCACTTGGAGGACACGCTGCACCAGCGCGTGATCGGCCAGGACGAGGCCGTTACCGCGGTCGCAAAGGCCATCCGGCGCAGCCGTGTCGGTCTGCGTGACCCCAAGCGCCCGATCGGCTCGTTCCTGTTCCTCGGCCCCACCGGCGTCGGCAAGACCGAGCTTTCCAAGGCGTTGGCCGAAGCCATGTTCGGCGACGAAAACGCCATGATCCGCATTGATATGTCCGAATATATGGAAAAGCATGCGGTTTCCCGCATGATCGGTTCGCCTCCGGGCTATGTGGGCTACGACGAGGGCGGCCAGCTCTCGGAGAAGGTGCGCCGCCACCCGTACTCGGTCGTGCTGTTCGACGAGATCGAAAAGGCACATCCGGATGTGTTCAATATTCTGCTACAGATTCTGGAGGATGGCGTATTGACGGACGGCCAGGGCCGGCACATTGACTTTAAGAATACCATCATCATCATGACGTCGAACATCGGCGCGCAGAAGATCACAGGCCATACCCGCAAGTCGCTCGGTTTTGCCGCGGACGGCGCGAGCGATGCCGAACGCACCTTCGAACAGATTAGGGAGGATGTGCTCGGTGAGCTGAAGAACGCGGTCCGGCCGGAATTCCTCAACCGTATCGACGACATCATCGTGTTCAACCGCCTGACCGAGGAGGAGATCGCTCAGATTGCGGACGGTATGCTGCGGCAGGTCGCCGAACGCATGCAGGATATGCAGATCGTCATGGACTGGACCGACGCCGCGAAAAAGCATCTTGCCAAGGCCGGCTTCGATCCGATATATGGCGCGCGGCCGCTGCGCCGCGCGGTCACAAACGAGGTGGAGGATCTCGTTGCCGAGCAGTCCCTTGAGGGCCGCATCAAGGCGGGCGACCATGTAACGCTGGACGTCGCGGATGACAGGCTGACGCTGGCGCAGCAGGCTCCTGCCGAATCAAATCCCAGCGAAAGCGCAAAGGACGAATAACCCCTGACTAAAAAATCCCGATCCAATATGGATCGGGATTTTTTTGCGTAAAAACTGCCCTGCGAACCGCTATTGCTGTCTCATCAGCGTTTTTCCACCAAAATAAGCACGATGTTTAACACCCCAAACACAAGCAGGCTGAGAATAACCGATACGCTCCCCATTAAACGACTCCCCCTTTGTTCCTTGCTTATTATATAACATTTTGTTTTATAAATCAATATAACAATTCGTTTTGCGTACACTTGAATATAGCCATTTCTTCTAAAAGAGGAGCAACTATGTACGCACGAATCAGAAATTTACGCGAGGATGCCGACCTGCTGCAAAGGGACATTGCACAAATATTAAACTGCACACAGGTTTGCTACTCCAACTATGAGATGGGGAAACGCGATATCCCCACCGACGTTCTCATTAAGCTGGCGAATTTTTATCATACCAGCGTGGACTATCTGCTCGGAGAAACCGATGTGCGTGCGCCCTACCCCAAAAATCATAAATAAGTAGTAAAAAAGCCCCTGTCCATTGGACAGGGGCTTTCGCTTAAGCTCTGTTTTTTACTTAGCAGCTTTAGCAGCCTTGATAGCGTCGATCATCATGGGAACGACCTTGAACAGGTCGCCGCAGATGCCGTAGTCGGCAACGTCAAAGATCGGCGCGCCATCAGCCTTGT
>NZ_JACOPL010000022.1:0-22243 GCF_014287995.1 Agathobaculum faecis | reverse complement strand
GAAAGTGTCAATATTGATGATTACGAGCAGTATCTACGACTAGATTATTCAGGAGCGGTTAGCCTTGAGGACTTTGGCAAAACCGTCTTTCTGACCCGCGAAGAGGCCGAGGCCGCACTGGAGGGGATGAAGGATGCTGACTGACTTTGGGCGCAAGGCGCGCGCATACCGCCTCCGACACGACATGCTGCTGTATGATATGGCGCTGATTATGCGCCTCGGCACGGCGCAGCTCAGCGGCTATGAGTGCGGGCGGGCAGAACCGCCTGCGGATGTAGTGGCATCGCTGGACACGCTTATCAGGGTAGAGAATAACCTGCCTGTGCCGGAGCCGACAGAGGAGCAGCGAGACGCAATAAACGCAATATCAGAAGCGTGGAGGATGTTGAAATGAAGTGCATCTGTGGATACGAGCAAGACAAGCCATTTGAACAATATAAAAACTTCGTCCCGTCTGGCATGATGAGAAATATATACACAGTAGAGGCGCACAAAAATCTGTATATCTGCCCTAAATGCGGTACAGTAAAATTTGAGGAGGCCGAGCATGACCAAGTGCTGCGCCACCTGCGCCTGGTATGAGGACTATCAGGGCGTGTGCTTTAACGGAGATTCCCCGTACTGCGCCGACTTCACGGAGCCGGAAGATGCATGCGAAGAATGGAGGAAAAAAGATTGAAAAAGTTTGCAATCATGGATGGCAATATGTTTCTGCAGCGGTTAGAGCCAAACGAAAGATACGCAAAGTCCGCAAGAGGCATTCAGACCGATCTGCATACATACAGCGAATATACTCCGATTTTCGGACATGAAGAACATTGGATGGACAGCCGAACGGCAACAAGCTATTTGGCTGGATTGGTGGAAAATTTACGCTGGGAGGGTGATAGATACCATGCCTATGCACTTATCTGCAAAGACTATAACGGAACTTAAAAAGTGGTCTGAATCTGCTGCGTGGGAAAAGACAGCTGCTTTGTTTTCCGCCCTGGGCGGGAACGAAAACATAGAAAAAGCTGGCTTGCTGGATGAACAGTTTATTCGGAAGGTAAAAGATCATCTTTCGGAATTAAAGAAAATTTTGGAGGCCGACCATGAAGTTTCGGAGTAAGACGGGCGAAGTGTTTGAAATCCTGTCCAAATGGGAGTTCTTTTATGGGCAACGAGCAGGACGGGAATTGTGGGCAGATAAGCCCAAAGAAGTCCAAGACCAGGACATAGCCAATTTTAACCGAGATATAGAGACGGTAAAAAACTGGGTTAACGAAGCCGCCCGCCTGATGGGCTATGAGGTGGTGGAGGATGATAAAGTGGTCGAAATCGACCAAGTTAAAAAGGAGGCCAACATGGACAAGCCGAGAATTTGCGAGGTGCTTGGGGTGGAAGTCAATGAAAATTTCAAGTTCAACGATTTTCCATTTGACGAATGCAAGGTTTATTTTGTCGGTACAGACGGAGAAATAAGAAATGCTAAAGGTGGTTCGGTCACTGGCGGAGAACTGTGCTACATCATTAACAACCCCGACCGCATCATCCGCAAACCCCGCTGGACGGAGCAGGAGGTGGAGGACGCTAAGGCGATACGGCGTATTATGTCAGAGTATACCGATATAGTAAGAAAAAAAGATGGATGTGTGACTCACTTGTTCCTGACAAGCGAAGATGTTGTTGTGGATTATTTTCTTGATTCTGAGTTGTTCCCCTCGCTCCGCCCCGGCGAAACCGTCACCCTTGACGAGATCATCGGAGGTGCGGAATGACTAACACCGAACTATACCGCCTCGCCCTTTCTACATACGGCGCAGAAGCCCAAACGCTCATGGTCATGGAAGAAATGTCCGAACTGCAAAAGGAACTGTGCAAGCACGCCAGAGGGAAAGACAATCAGCTTTCCATTGCTGAAGAAATCGCCGATGTGCTTATCATGCTCGATCAGATGATGATACTGCACGATTGCGAAAGCATTGTAGCACAGTATAAGCAGGAAAAACTGGAGCGGCTGGAAGAGAGGCTGAAACAATGAGAGAGATCCTTTTCAAAGCAAGGCGGCTGAGTGATGGCGAATGGGTGGAAGGGTATTACATAGGCCCAATAGGCGTACTTGATGTACATGAAATTTGTGATATTCATGATATTACAGGGCCGCGTGTTGAAGTTGATCCCTCCACGGTCTGCCAGTACACCGGCCTGACCGATAAGAACGGGAAGAAGATTTTTGAGGGGGACAACGTCTATGACCCGCACGAGAACTCAATATACACAGTAGAGTGGAACGAAAATAATGCGATTTTCCAGATGGCACATGACTGGCGCAGAAGGAGCGTGGAGACGGCATACTACTGTGAGATCATCGGCAACATCCACGACGGGGAGCAGGAACAAAGTGACTGACTACTCACCTGAAATCGAAAAATATTTGGAATGGAGGTATGGGAGTGACCCTGAAACAGCTCGAGCAGTACGAAGCGATGATGAAAGAGAAGAAGCTATGGGAAGCGGAGCTGAACGCGCTGTATAAGAAATACGGCGGGTCGGTGAAAGACACGGTGCGCGGATCGTTTGCAGAGTACCCATATACAGAGCATCCGGTCACGATAACAGGCGTACAGACCAGGCCGAACAAGCGGATACTACAAAAAGAAGCCCGTCTGAAACGCCGCCGCGCAGAGGTGGCAGAACAGCTTGAACAAATAGAGGATTTTATTGACGGGCTGGAGGACAGCCAGCTAAGGCAGATTATCCATTACCACTACATAAAGGGATATAGCTGGGTGAAAACTGCTGGAATGGTGAACAATAAGGAAAGTGCTGTCAGGATGAAGGTAAAACGCTTTTTTGAATGAAATGTGTGCGTTTTGTGCGGAAAATCTTTGCTATTATGTATAATAGCAAAAAGTATATGGAAATGCCGATTGCAGCCTGAAATTCATGTGTTCCTCCATTTCTACCCGTCCGGCCGGTGCTGGGCGGGACATGCCCCCAAAGCTGCATGAGGCAGAGGGGGAGCCATAGTTTTTCCCGCGCCCGACGGGTTATTCGGGCAATATGCGGCGAGCATGATGCGAAGCGACGCAGGGCGGGTATACACAAACTGCGAAGCGTGGCGGCTCATTACCGTCACGCCGCCCCATGAGGTAGGTGATGAGAGATGGGCAACGCTTAACAGAGGCATAAAAGAACAAATGTAGAATATGCGGTGGCGGAATAAGGTAGACGCTATGGTGACGGGTAGAGTGGCACCTATTATCCTGCTGGCGGTGCGGGTATAGTCCCTCGTGTTTGCAGGCCGCAGAAATGCGCGACGGGCGTTAGACAGCAATCCACTCATGTGAGGTGCAAATCCTCACCCGCATATCAACATGTCCCTAAGCCCGCATGAGGGCGGCGGGGCAAACTGTTTCCGATCATCGCCCACGCGGGGCGAGGCGAAAGCCGAAGCACCAAAGGCCACGGGGCAAGCGCGATCACATGTGAAGCTCCCAGTGTGGAACGCCTCCTATTCGTTGGCGAAGCTGGGAGGTGCGGGGCAGCTCCCCTCCGACAGCCGGACGTATGCGGCGCGATAGCTCGCATAAGAGAAGAAGCCTGCACCTGCGCAGCACGCACCATGTATGTGCCTTAAATTACATGACAAAGAGAGGTGAGTAATCCCTTTCCTTGGCGTAGTGTGTGCAGGGCGGGCGATACCCGCGATAAGCGGGTATATGGGGACATTGGGAAAGCGCAACAGCGGATGCGCGCCGGTTCGATTCCGGCTGTCCCCCAAATTTATTCGTGCGGGCGAGAAGTTGCCCGAATAAAAAAGCACTCTCAATCGAGGGTGCTTTTGCTTTGGAGGAAACATGAAAAGCAAGACATATGAAGAGTTTGTAGAAAAGTTCAAGCCGAAGAAAACAACAGATGATTGTTACACGCCGCCGCTTGTATATGATGCGGTAAAAGACTGGGCGTGCGCAGAATACAACATCGATCCGAAGACGATTGTCCGGCCTTTTTGGCCGGACGGGGACTATGAAAAATTCGCGTATCCGGACGGATGTGTTGTGCTGGACAATCCGCCGTTTTCTATTTTGGTGAAGATATGCGAGTTTTATCTCGACAAGGAGATCTCATTCTTCCTATTTGCACCGTCGCTTACTGCTCTATCAGGCAAAAAGGTCTACATGCGGATGAATCATATTATTTGCAATGCAGGAATTGAGTACGAGAACGGTGCAATCGTCCGAACGGCATTTGTCACGAACCTCGGCGACGATGTTGTAATGCAGACAGCGCCGACATTGGGCGCGGCTGTTAATAGCGTGGTCGAAGAACTGCGGAAAGAAAAGGTGCGGACGCTGCCGAAATACGACTATCCTGATCATGTTGTGACTGCGGCAATGATGCAGAGGTACAGTAAATACGGTATCGATTTTAAGGTTCGGAGAAAAGACTGCATACAAATATCCGCATTGGACGCACAGAGGAAAAACGGGAAAACCATTTTCGGAGCAGGGCTGCTATTGTCGGATCGCGCTGCGGCTGAACACGCGGCGGCTGAATGTGTGGCGACTGAACGCGCTGTGGCTGAACGTGATGCAGCGCATAAGTGGATGCTATCCGATAGGGAGCGCGACATAATTGCAAGTCTTGGATAAGGAAAGCCGCTATCCTGACGGATGGCGGTTTTGTTTTGCGCAGATTGGAGGTGGCGTTATGGCTGCGCGGCTGACGGATAAACAGAGGAAGAAAATAGTTGCGGATTATGTTGAACTTGGCAGCTATAATGCCGTCTCGAAAATCCACGGCGTATCAAGGCAGACAGTAAAGAACATTGTCACGAATGATACAGATATTAGACAAAAATTGCAGCGAAAAAAGGAAGAGAATACCGCTGATATCATAGCATACATGGAAAGTAAGCGCGGCGTTGTGTGCGAGATTATTGACAAAGGGCTGGATGTATTGAATAGCGAGGACAAGCTGGCCGAGGCGACACCGGCACAGATTACAACCGCCCTTGGCACGCTGATCGATAAGTGGACGACGACACAGGAAGCGGGAAGCGGAAACGACAATGGAGTAAAGGTGATAATCGATGTCTGAAACTAAACTATCATCTGTGATAGGTCCCGCGTTTCACTTTCTGGCGCGCGACGTGTTTCAACATGGACACACGCATTACGACTTATCCGGCGGGCGGGGCTCGTTAAAATCTTCCTGCGTATCGCTGCTTGTCCCGCTGATACTTATTGCCAATCCAGGAACGCATGCTGTTGTGCTGCGCAAAGTGGCCAATACCATCCGCGATAGCGTATACGCGCAGTACTTATGGGCGATAGGTGAGTTGGGTATGGCGGCCTATTGGGATGCAAAGGTACAACCGATGGAACTGATATACCGACCGACAGGGCAGAAAATTATGTTTCGCGGTGCAGACGACCCGATGAAAATAAAGTCTATCAAGGTGCCGTTTGGGTATATCGCGGTGACACACTTTGAAGAGAAAGACCAGTTTGCCGGTCGGGCAGAGATACGAACTATCCTGCAATCTACTATGCGCGGAGGGTCTAAGTTTTGGAATTTTGAGAGTTATAACCCTCCTATCAGCCGTGATAATTGGGCGAATAAAGACAGCTTGGAAGAACGTAAAGACAGGTTGTGTCACAAAAGCACATACCTTGAAGCACCGTCCGAATGGCTGGGAGAGCAGTTTATCACGGAAGCTGAACACCTGAAAGCCACAGATGAGCGGGCATACCGGCACGAATATCTGGGGGAAGCAGTCGGTACCGGCGGGAATGTATTTGAGAATTTGGAATTGCGTGAAATCACAGATAGAGAAATCGCATCTTTTGACCGCATCTACCAAGGCGTTGACTGGGGATGGTTTCCCGATCCATTTGCATTTATCCGGCTTCATTATGATAGAGCGAGAGAAACGATTTATTTTATTGACGAAATATATCAGAACAAGCTGACAAACGATGCAAGCGGAAAGCTGATACTGCAAAAAGGATATAGAGACGCTTATATTACATGCGACAACGCAGAGCCGAAGTCTTCAGCGGATTATCGGGCGATGGGGCTTCCGGCAAAAGAAGCAGTCAAAGGCCCTGGCAGCGTAGATTATGGCATGAAGTGGTTGCAGCGCCGAAAGATAGTCATTGACCGCCGCCGCACACCACATGCCTACGATGAATTTGTCAATTACGAATATGAGCGAAATAAGGATGGCGAGATCATCAGCGGGTATCCGGACAAAGACAACCATTTGATAGATGCTACGCGATACGCACTGGAACGTATATGCAGGATAATGGGGGCGACCGCATGAATGTAATTGGGAAGCTGAAAGAATTAGGCTTTTCTACCGTAGACGAAAGCTTTTACCGAAAAGTAGATGAATGGAAAAGTTGGTATATAGGAAAAGTAAAAGGCATCCATACTTACAGAAGGTACAATGGCCATGAATGGGCAAAATGCGAAAGAGCATCGCTTGGCATGGCAAAGAAAGTCTGTGAGGATTGGGCAAATCTCCTGATGAATGAGAAAGTTTCTATCACATTAGAGGGGGAAAAGGAACAAAAATTTATAAACCGTACATTCGAGGAAAACAATTTTCTTGTAAAGTCAAACGAACTGCAGGAAATGGCCTTCGCGCTTGGCACAGTAGCTTTTATTCCGCGTGTGGTAGGAATGGAAGCCACAGAGGCAGGTCCTACCCCTGGCAGCGCGAGCGGTATCGTGTTGGACTATGTTACGATCGAAAACATATGGCCTATCGCATGGCAGAACGGCATTATCACCGAGTGCGCCTTTTCCAGCGTGGTCACGGTCAGCGGCGAGGATTACTGCTACCTGCAAATCCATCATAAGGTCAACGGCTTGTATGACATTGAGAACCGAATTTACCGCTACCGTAACAACAATTTGGATACGGAATTATCGTTGACGGATGTGCAGGGATTTGAACGCGTCCCGTCTGTAGTACACACAAAGTCCGATAAACGTCAATTCGTTATTGACCGCCCCAACATTGCAAACAACTTTGATTACTCCATTCCGCTTGGAATATCTGTCTTTGCGAATGCCGTTGATGTGCTGATAGGGGTAGACAAGGCTTATAACTGTTATGCAAATGAGTTTGACAATGGCGCGCTGTTGCTAATGGTGAAGATGCCAGCAACGGATTATATAGACGGAGAGCCAACGGTTAATAGTGCAGACAACCGATTTTATCTATTGCCAGAGGATACGAAAGAGGGAAACGTTGTCGAGCCGATCAGCCCGCAGCTTCGAACAGCAGAATTGAATATAGGGGTACAGGATCAGCTTAATTTATTATCCAGCAAGTGCGGATTCGGAGAGAATCATTACAGGTTCGATCAAGGCAGCGTGGCTACCGCCACCCAAGTCGTCAGCGAGAATAGCACCCTGTTTCGCACCATTAAGAAACATGAGATCATTCTGGAGCAGGTGCTTGTGGAACTATGTCGAATCATCCTGCATTTGGGTAATACAGCAATGAGTGCAGGATTGAATGAGGACGTAGAAATATCCATAGACTTTGACGACAGTATTATCGAAGATAAGCAGTCAGACTTTGCACGAGACATGCAGCTTTTGAACGCCGGCATTATGAATGATTGGGAGTTTCGGGCTAAGTGGATGAACGAGGACGAGGAGACAGCCAAGAAGATGCTGCCGAAGATGGAGGATATGACGGATGAACCGCAGGAAGAAGTTGAATAATGAAATTTCCCATTACACCGGAATACCTGGAGGCTGCGCCGCAACCGATCATAGATGCGGTGCATGGGTTGGAGAATGATATCCTGCGGGAGATATGCAGCCGGTTCCGATTGACAGGCGAGCTAAATGAAGTAGCAGTCAATGATATCCGCATCCTGCGCTCTATTGGTTTGGATATGGATGATATAGAAAGGTGCATAGCGGAAAATACCAAAAGCACAATTCCGCAGGTTGAGGCAGCGCTTGACAGAGTAGTCGATATGAGCCGGAGATACTACGATAGCTTAGCGGATAAAGCAAGCATTACCATGCCAGCGCACCTTGTGTCCGCTGTGGATATTGCAATAATCAAGGCGCAGACGCTTGACGGATACCGCAATATCACCCGTTCGCTTGGCTTTGCAGTGCAGAGTGGAAGCGTGAGAACATTTCAGCCCATTGCAAAGGCATATCAGGCGGCGCTCGATAAAGCCGAGCTGAAAGTATATTCCGGTTCATTTACCGTGCAGCAGGCAATGGAAGACGCTGTTCGGGAGTTAGCGGACAGCGGCATAAGCATTGTAGATTATGCCAGCGGACACCGAGATCATGCGGATGTGGCCGCAAGGCGTGCAATTATGACAGGTCTGAATCAGGTTACCGCAAAATATTCGGAAGCGGCAGCGGAGGTATTGGAAACCGATCTGTATGAGGTCACAGCCCATCGAGGCGCGCGCGATAAAGGCGCTGGCTGGCAAAATCATAAAAGCTGGCAAGGCAAAGTTTACAGTACGCGCTCGGACAGCAAATACCCGAACATATACACAGTTTGTGGATTGGGCGCTGTCGATGGATTGGAGGGAGCTAATTGCAGACACCGAAAGTACGCCTTTCTGGAAGGTGTATCCGAGCGGGCATATACCGATAAGGAGCTTCAGGAAATTGACACGCCGCCTATCACCTATGAAGGACGGCGGTATACCGCATATGAAGCGACGCAGAAGCAGCGCGAGATCGAGCGCACGCTGCGCAAACTGGAGCGCCGAAGGATCGGCTACAATGCGGCTGGCATGGTAGAGCGGGAACAGGAAACCAAAGCCCGCATCACCCGCTTACAACGAAAATACAGGGCGTTCAGTAAGGCGGCAAAGCTGCCGGAACAATGGGAACGCGCTAAAATAATTGAATAAGTCAAACGCTGTGCGAACGCATGGCGCTTTTCTTATACCCATTTTGTCAGAGAAGACGTTAAAACCCAAACGACAGAGAAGTCGGGAAACCCAAAACAAGACAGAGAAGTCTTAAAAACCCAAAGGAGAATTGACATGGCAACGATTGACACCAGTACGATTGAGGGATTCGATGGCATGACCGCCGACGAAAAAGTAGCTGCACTTCTTGGCGTACAGATTCCCGATGCAGTAGATTTAAGCGGGTATGTCAAGAAAGACGTGTTTGACAGCAAAGCAAGTGAAGCCGCAACACTTGCGAAGCAGCTAAAAGCGAAAACAACCGAAGCGGATAACGCTACCGGTATGCTGACAACCACGCAAGCAGAACTTGAAGAACTGAGGCGCAGCTATTACGTCGCTTCAAAAGGTCTTTCCGGCGAAGAAGCGGAGTTTATCACATTCAAAGCCGGAAAGATGGTGGATGACAAGACCACCTTCGAGCAGGCTGTGGATGCACTGACAGCAGATCGCAAGAATCCCACTTTCGACTGGACTGCGCCTGTTGGCGGCAACGGAACAAAAGAACAAACGGAAAACAGCATGATGAACGCGCTCATTCGTGGAGCGCTGAAATGAAAGGAGACTTAGATTATGGCAGTAAGTGCAATTGACAGAACAAAATTGGGCGGGCTTATCCCTGAGCCTGTGACCCGCGAGATTATGCAGGGCGCGATTGCGGAGAGTGCCGTGCTTAGGATGGCTCGCCGTCTGCCTAACATGAGCAGCAAGACGCAGACCATCAATGTACTTGACGCATTGCCCACGGCGTACTTTGTGAACGGCGAGGCAACTGCAAGCGGTGCGGAAGAGAATGCTTTCAAGCAGACTACCACGATGGCGTGGAAAGATAAGAAAATCACGGCAGAGGAAATCGCTGTTATCGTACCTATCCCCGAAGCGGTGCTGGACGACAGTGCTTATGACATTTGGGGTGAGGTTCGACCGCGCCTGACCGAAGCATTTGGAAAGGTTATCGATGCCGCTATTCTGTTTGGTGTCAACAAGCCGACCTCTTGGCGTGATGGGCTTGTCCCATCCATCAGCACGGCGAGCAACGAAGTAACCGCGACCGCTAATATCTTCAAGGATATCATGGGAGAGGGCGGCGTGATCGCCAAGGTTGAAGAGGATGGATTCATCCCCAATGGCGCAATGGCAGCAATCAGTATGCGGGCGAAGCTCCGCGGCCTTGTGGATGCGAACGGACAGCCCATTTTCAAAACCGATATGCAGGGCAGCACCCGCTATGCGCTGGATGGAATGGACATGTACTTCCCCAACAACGGTGCGTTTGACGCAACCAAGTCCCTCATGATTGTCGGTGACTGGAACCAGCTTATCTATGCGATTCGGCAGGACATGACCTTCAAGATTTTTGACAGCGGTGTGATTCAGGACCCGTCCACCAAGGATATCACATATAACCTCATGCAGAACGACATGGTTGCGCTTCGTGCAGTTATGCGTCTCGGTTGGGAGGTTGCAAATCCCAAGAGTGCGTTTAACGCCAGCCTTTCCAATCCGTTCCCGTTTGCCAGCTACAAGGCGGGGGAATGATCGGGTCTGACACTCTAACCCTTTTCCCCGGCAGTCAGACCCTATTGGGGAAACAGGTTTCCGATATGGTGGGTAACGATCTGAAAGTTTATCAGAGCGGAGAAGTGGTCGGCACGTTCCATTATGTGACTGGCTTTACTGGATTTAGCAGCGAGCCGGAGGAGCAAGCCGGATATTACTTTCCGTTCCACCTCACCAAATCTGGAACCAAAATGACATTCAAGAAAAATGGGACACCCACAAAGCAGGATATCGTATTCGATCCAGACATCATATTCAGGGTGTCGCGGAATGACACGTTTGAAGTGATCGTAGACGATAGCAGCGTGGTAACGTTCAATTTTAAGCAGGCATCTTTTGAGACGCAGACCAAATCAAAGAGCCGTGCAAGAAAGTGAGGGCGCGTAATGGTTTACGCAGACTATGATTATTACAAAACAGCATATCTGGGAACAGACATCACAGAAAGTGATTTCCCTCGCCTTGCGCTGCGTGCAAGCTCCTTTTTGGATTACTACACGCAGGGACGGGCGGGGGAAAACCCCAGCCTTGATGCGTTGAAAATGGCCTGCTGCGCTGTTGCGGAACAATACCGCGTGATCGATGCGTACCAATCTCGTTCTATTGAAGAACAGGAAAAGCAAAGCGAAAGCGTAGGCTCGTGGTCTGTAAGCTATCGTGGCGGTGCGGAGGCATCGCAGGAATCCCAAACACAATTGAAAAGCGCTGCAGCACAGTACCTTGCAAGAACGGGCATGTTGTACAGGGGACGGAGGTGTGGGACATGCGATTACCCCACACTGTGACCCTGTTCCAGCCGTCCGGCCGGACAGTCCTTTCCGGTGTCCTGCTGGAATCTACGCGCGGCACATCCGTTTCCAAAACGGCGATGAACAGTGCGGATACAGTGACGTTGCATATCCCGTTTTCCGTTGCGCCGGATTTGCGGCTCGACCCTGAAACGGATTACTTCGCCTATGGCGACGTTCCGGACGAGGGGAGCTATCAGGCGAACAGGGAGAAGCATGAGGTGTACCGCGTGACTTCGGTTGCGCGGTATGACTATGGCTCGCCGCAGATGCAGCATTGGGAGGTGGGTGGTAAATGATACGGTATTCTCTTGCTATCGATATTCCGGATGATGTGCTGGATGGACGGATAAAAAAAGCGAATGCCTGGTTGCAAGAAGAAATTATTAAAGACACCGACCAATTTGTGCCTGCGCTCACTGGAGCCTTATCAACCAATGTCCATCGTGACGGGAATGCAATTGTATATGCAATGCCATATGCGCGCTATTTGTATTATGGGAAGCTGATGATAGACCCTGAAACGGGAAGTAGCTATGCCAGAAAAGGCTCAAGGAAAGCACTGACAGATAAGAACTTAATATTTAATAAGTCAATGCATCCACAAGCGACCTCACACTGGTTTGAAGTAAGCAAAGCCGTGAACGAAGAGAAGTGGGAGCAGGGGGTGAAGAAAATCCTTGCCGACAAGTAAAAAGATAAGCTATGTAACGGCACGCGAACAGGATAGCATATCGCGCGCCGTTCTTTTGTGGCTGAAAAAGCATAGCCCTGCTATCGAGTTTGAATATCTCCCGCCGGAAAGGTCAGGGATAAGCTTGACGACCATCCAGGGGGCGTATAAGACAGCACAGTACATTGATGGAAGCTATGAGGCACAGTACCAATTCGGGATACTGTACAGGTCCCTGCCCACAGATAGCGAAGAACGGTTAGACGCGGAAAGCGAGTTGAATAAACTTGGCGAATGGGCCGAGGAGAATTGGCCAGACTTGGACGATGGGAAAACCGTCACCACCGTGCAGCGCACATCTTCCGCGAGCCTGCTTGCAAGGTACGAAGATAAAGTTGAAGATTATCAAATCCTGATGACAATGGAATATGAAGTAGGAGGTTAATATGGCAGTAACAGAAAAAATTAAAAGACCGCTGATTGCACATTTTCTTGATGTTGGAGAGACGTTTGGAGAATATTCGGCAGCAACATGGGCGCGTCTTGGCAAAAACGTTACCGAGGCATCAACTGACTATGGCGCGCAGACCGAAACTGAGCAGGACATTATCTCGGAATCGGCCACAACGGAAATTACCGGATACCAGCCCACCATGAGCGTATCCCAGCAGTGTACGAAGGGCGACGAGGTGTTTGAGTATGTGAACCAGAAGCGGAGAAGCCGTGCCACTCTCGGAAGTTCGCATTCCTGGCTGCTCAATATTGATATGTGGGATTCTACAGGAGAAAGCCCTGATATCACATACAAGGCAGAAGTACAGGAGGTTTCCGTACAGGTCGATACCTATGGCGGCGCGGGCGGTGAGACACCGACGCTGGAGTTTACGCTCAACTATGTAGGCGACCCGATCCCAGGGACGGTAAAAATTACGTCTGGCAAACCGACATTTACGGCTGATGGAGTAGGGGTGTAATAAATGGACAGTATCAGAATTAACAATGGCGTTAAGGTGATTGAGGTAAACGACGCGGGCGACACGATCCGCCTGCCGCTGTCTGACGACAGTTTTGTAAAAGGCTTTTATGGGCTTCTGAACGATATCAAAACGCGGGCAGAGGCGATTTCAGCTAAGAAAGCCGATATTGCAGAAACAATTGACGACGTTGTAAAGTTCGATGAGGAAGTACGCGATAAGACGGATGCGCTGATCGGGGAAGATACCTGCAAAAAGGTGTTTGGTGATGTTCTCCCGTCCTCTGATATGTTCATTGAACTGTTTACCAAACTGCTGCCGTTTATTGAGGAGCATACCAACAAGCGTGTCGCCAATATGAACAAGTACAGTGCGGAGCGTGTCGGCAGTGTATAACATGCTGCTTGACCGGCTTCCAGAGGATTATGAGGGATATCTGATCCGGACGGATTACCGTATCGGCATCCAGGTATCCCTCGTTCTGGATGATCCCAATCTATCAGAAGAAGATCGGATATGGGTTGCGCTGTGCCTCCTCTATGGGAAAAGCCTGCCGCCGCTTGAAACTGCGCTTGCTGGCCTGACGTGGTTCATGCGCTGCGGAGAGGAAAAGGAGATGGAAAGCGGCGGCAAGCGCCTTATGTGGTTCGATTTTGACGCAGCGCGGCTGTATTCATCATTCAGACAAACGTTTGGAATCGAATTGCATAAAACCAAGCTGCACTGGTTCGAGTTTATGGCAATGATAGATAGCCTTGATGAAAGCAGCGCACTATCGCATGCCATACAGATACGGGGTACTGATACCAGCAAAATGAAGGGCAAGCAAAAGCATGATTATGAACGGTTGAAGCGGAATCTGACCCCCGCGCCTGCGCTTTCTGATGAAGAAAAAGAGGCAGTAGAAGCGTTTTGGGCGCAGTTTGATGGGTAATTTCTGTTTCGTTTGCAAAAAACCTTATAAATTGACACTGGACAACGCGCTATGATATAATAAAAAAGCCCCCATAAGGGGGCGGGCGCAGTCGTGCCAACGGTAGGCGGTTAAGTCTTGCCCCTGAAAGGGGGCGGTTGTATGGAATATCTCGTAATACTTGTCATTGTACTCGTACTTATCGAGCGTATTTTAGACAATAAAAAGAAGTAGCCGCCCTCACGTCCAAATGAAGCGGCTACTTCTAATGCTTCAGGGGGCTAACCGTCTACCGACTGCGCCCTTTGTATCTATATTATATCATGCGCGCTGCCAAAGTCAAGGCAGAAACAACTCAACACATAGACCACCTTACACATCGTAGGGTGGTTTTCTTATACCCATTTTGAACGAAAGGGGTGATTGAATGGCAAATGCAGACGGCTCCATCAGAATAGAAGCTACCGTAAGCGACGAACAGGCCAAAAAGCAGATCGCCCAAATGTCAAAGGACATTGAGAAGCAGACTGCCGCCGTAGAGCGTCAGGCCGAGAAAGTCAAGAAGCTTGCCGCGCAATGGGAAAAAGTGTCCTCTGGCGGCGCGCGCGGGCTGAAAATGAAGACTGATTTGGAAGCGACGGAAGCCGAGGCAAAAAAGCTGGCGCAGCAGCTTGAAGAGGTAAACGCAAAAGCATATTCTGCGCAGGCCGAATATAGCGAAAAGCTCAAACAGGCTGCCGTGGGCGCGATTCCACAGGAAGAGTTTTCTGAATCCGCGCAAAGGTTGAATGCCCTTACCGCAGAATCGGACCGCCTCGCCGAGGGATTGAGAAAAGCGGATGAAAAAGCCGCGCAGCTTCGTCAAACGCTGGCAGAAACGGTTGAGAGCGCACGGAACAGCACGGTTGGGCAGAATCTTGAGAGTAATTTGTCCAATGAGCAGGTCAAGCTTGAGAACATGCGCGCGGGGCTGCAACAGTCAAAAGCTGAATTTTCCGACTTCTCGAATACGGTAAATGAGAAAATCAGGCAGAACAACAGTGTTATAGGCAAGCTGAAAGCTGCCCTTGCCAACACTTTCGGGAGCCTGAAAAAGAATCTCGGCAGCGGCATCGGGGCGGCGGCTGATAAGGCGAAAAACAAAATCAGTTCATTCGGGAAATCCAGCGCCAAAGCGCTCGATAAGACCGGAAAAAAGGCAAGTGCCGTTGCAGTCCGTCTCCGCAGCATTGTTGCGGGCGCGTTGTTTTTCAATATTATATCGAGGGCGCTGACTGCCTTAACCGAGGATTTGGGAAAGGCGCTGCTTGCAAATAAGGATTTCGCAAAATCATTCGGCCAGATCAAGAGCAATCTGCTGACGGCGTTTCAGCCGATCTATGACACTATCCTGCCATGGCTCAATATGCTGATGAAAGCCTTGGCGCAGGTCACGGCGCAGATGGCGCAGTTTGTTGCGTCTGTATTTGGCACTACCGCACAAAAGGCGCAGGAGAATGCGGATGCCCTGCATCAGCAGGCGCAGGCGACGGAAGAGACGACGCAGGCGACAAAGGATGCGGAAAAAGCCCTTGCCAGCTTCGACACCATTCAAAAGCTCGGCAATGGCACGGAGAAGCAGGAGCAGCCGAAGCCAGGCGAACCGCAATTTGATACGGATTATTCACAAATCCCCATGCCGCAATGGTTGACCGACTTCTGGAAAGTGTTTCAGGATTCGTGGGCGCAATATGGGCAGGCGACTATTGATTCAGCGAAAGCCGCGTTGGAAGCCCTGAAAGGCATGGTTTCTGCAATTGGCCAGTCGTTCATGAGTATTTGGACGAATGGCACGGGCGTAGCAACACTGAATAACCTGCAATTTCTGCTTCAAACCATCCTTGACATCGTAGGCGCTATTGCAAATGCCTTTAGGGCGGCGTGGGAGCAGAACAACGTCGGCGAACAAATGTTGCAAACCCTGATGAATCTGCTCAATACCATAATCCAGATCATAGCATCCATTGGTCAGGCGTTCCTCGCTGCGTGGGAAAATGGTAATGCCGGACAGGCTATGTTGAGCGCGATCATGACGATGGTACAGCAGATAGCCAGCTTTGCAAATTCCATAGGACAGGCGTTTTTGATAGCGTGGAATGAAGCGGGATTGGGGCAATCCATTTTCTCGCATATTCTTTCCATCGTGCAAAACACCGCTACGGCTATCGGCAATATAGCAGAACAGCTTCAAATTGCATGGGAGGCCAACAACAACGGCGTTCAGATATGGGAAGCGATTCTTGGCATTATTGATAGCATTGTCGGCACAATTGACCGTATCGTGCAAGCGACTGCGGCTTGGGCGGCAAGCATCAACTTTGAGCCGCTTCTTTCCGCTGTTGCGTCTACCTTAACTTCACTCAAGGGTGCAGTAGACGCGATAGGCATAGCGGTTCAATCAATATGGCAAAGCAAAGTACTGCCCTTCCTTACGTGGGTGACCCAGACTGCACTTCCTGCATTACTCGGCCTCCTAACAAATCTGTTTAATTATTTGGCAGAGAATCCAGAAGTAATACAAACATTAATCGAATTGGTTGTGGCATTTGTTGCTGCGTGGAAAATTGCAGGAATTATATCCGGAATAGCCAAATTAGTTGCATCGCTTAATCCGATGGCGGTTGTTCTGGCTACGATTTTAGGGCTTGTAATATCTGTTACAGCAGCATGGGGAAACATGACAACCTTAGAAAAGGTAACGACAGTCATATATGGTGTTGTGGCAGCAGTAGCAGCGTTGGCTGTTGCGCTTGGGGCAATCACTGGCCCCGCAGGCGCGCTCTTAGCCGCTGCATCAATCGCAACGGGAATTGCAATGGTTATCCACAATATCAATAGCGCAAATAAAAGGGCTGCAACTGGTGCCTCTGTCAGCGGTAGAAGCATAGGGGGGTATGCGATGTCCGCATACTCTCTTGATAATCTTCCCCATCTCGCATCCGGCGCAGTAATCAGCCCGAATAATGAGTTCCTCGCCGTTCTGGGCGACCAAAAAGCAGGAACAAATATTGAAGCACCGCTTTCAACGATCAAACAAGCGCTTTCCGAGGTTCTGGCAGAGCGCGGTGGAGCGAATGGGAATGCGCCTATCGATCTGTACATTGATGGTCAGAAATTCGCGCGCATTACCGGAAACTATAATTCATCCGAAACGCGCCGCAGAGGGATGAATCTTGTGACAGGGGGTGCGCTATGATCCTGACCGTTGATGATGTGGAGTATGACGTACTCGTTCCCGCCGGTGGCGTAAAGCGCAGCTTTGATATACTGGACGGTAAAAATGCAGGCCGCCTTACGTCTGGCCGAATGACGCGAGATATTACAGGTACATTCTATAACTATGAATTGCAGATATACCCCAAGATTGGCCACTATTCAGACTATGACAGCTTGTATGAAGTGCTTTCTGCTCCGGTTGACAGCCATATAGCCATTTTACCGTATGGTCAGGGCATGTCCACCTTTGAAATGTATGTGACAACCGGACAGGATACGCTTGCGCGCAAAAACGCAAGCGAAACCTACTGGACAGGGCTTTCCGTTAAGTTTGTTGCAATGGCACCACAGAGGACATGAATATGGGAAATATAATCAAATACTTAGATAAAACATTTGATGAATCCGCAATAAAAAGCGGCAATCCTTACTACGCGCGGTCGCTTTTGTCGAGTTCTCTTGAGATCGACGCGTTCAGTTTTGAGGTAACAAGCGACGATACGACGCTGACACAATTTCAAAGGAATACCCCATTGACGTATTTTCACGATGATACGCAAATGGGGACTTTTTATGTCCAAAAGATATCCAGAGAGAATATCAACACCTACCGCTTTGACTGCACCTCCACCGTCGGCCTGTTAGACGAATCCTATCACAACGGAGGCATCTATACCGGCCAGACGGTAGACGAGGTGGTTACGGATATTTGCAGTCCGTATCTCGTTATTGTAAAGAACAATATCAAGAGTATCAAGCTGTATGGCTGGCTCCCCATCGCCACAAAGCGCGAGAACCTGACGCAAGTCCTGTTTGCGATCGGCGCAACGCTCAAGGTGGATTATAACGGGGTAATCCGCATAGAGGGGTTATGGGATTCCCAGTCAGCGGAGATCGATGCAGACCATATGTACAGCGGCGGCTCGGTCGAATACGCAACGCCCGTGACGCAGGTTATCGTAACCGAGCATGCTTATAACCAGACCGCGACGGAAACAGTAGACCTGTTTGAGGGTACCGCATCGGCTGGCGATAAGATCACATTTGACGAGCCGTGTTATGACCTTGTTGCAGACGGATTCAGGATTACGGAATCCGGTGCAAATTACGCGATTGTAACTGCGGGTAGTGGGAAGCTGACGGGCAAGAAGTATGTGCATACCACAAGACAGGTGATCAAGGATATCGCACCGAAAACGCGGGACCTGATAGACCAGTCGGACAGCGTGGTAAAGGTTGAGAGCGCGACGCTTGTTTCGCTTGCCAACTCAAACGCCGTTGCCGACCGCCTTGTAAACTACTATTCCTGCAACGAGCGCATTGTAAGCGATGTGCTGGTGCAAAGCGAATCCCCAGGCGATGTGGTGAGCATTGTACATCCATATGGCGGTACGGTAGAGGGCTGCATTGAATCCTCGGATATCACAATGTCGAAAAAGCTGAAATCAAACGAGACAGTCCTTGTCGGGTACAAGCCGCAGAACATTGGGGATGTGGAGTATTACGACAAATCGGAGATATTGACTGCCTCGGGTAACTGGACTGTGCCGGACAATGTGACAAGTGTCAGGGCTGTGTTGATCAGCGGTGGACAGGGTGGATTAACGGGAGAAAAAGGCGAAGATGGCAAACAGAGTAACCAGGGAGGCACAGGCGGTGCTGGAGGAAAAGGCGGAGAGGGAGGAAATGGCGGGAGAATCCTTCAATCGACTTTAAATGTGAATCCAGGCGACACCTTTGCGATTACCATAGGAATCGGAGGCGCTGCGGGAGTAAACGGAACGGATACAACATTCGGCTCCTTGTCTACTGCAAGCGGAGCCTCATCGCCCAATGGATTTACAGATCCTTTCACAGAAGTGACCTATGCAGCCAAAGGGAAAAACGGAATGGAAGGTGGTAAAGGCGGCGATGGAACAAAAAGCGAAACAGCTACGCGAGCCTCTAATGGTGCAGATGTATTAAGCTTCATTGGTGGGCAAGGTGGTAATTACGAATACAAAAAGCGGGAAAGTGGAACACACGCAGGGAAGAGCGGCTATGCAGGCGGCGGCGGTGGTGGCGGCGCTGCAAACGGTGGAAACGGAGAAGATGGTAATGATGGCATGGTAGATTGGGTGGATAGTATTACCGGCTATGGCCCAGGATACCACTGTATTGGTGGAGCAGGCGGCGACGGAGGCGCGGCAAATATACCGCCAGAAAAGGAATCAGTGCCCGGGCAAGGCGGGATTGGTGGAGCCGGTGGCGGTGGCGGCGGTGGCGGCGGTTATCCGCGCGGTACAGTTCCATCGGCAGACTGGGTTGGAACTGGTGGCAGCGGCGGTTCCGGAGGCCCAGGAGGTGCGGCTGGCGACGGCTGCGTTATCCTGTATTATTCCCAACCCAAGGAGGGCAGCTTGGGCGGTGCGTTCAGAGACAAAAACAATAAGCTGTTTTTGGACAAATTCGGCCGTCAACTGGTGGTGTGAGGTGAGAATATGTCATATTACACAAGCAAATACAGCGGCGAAGATATAGACACGCTGCTGGATAAGATCGCTGCGTCAAATGTATCACTGGCCGCAGCCAATGTCTCACTGTCCGAAAAGGTGCAGCAGCTTGAAACCCGCATTGCGGCGTTGGAGGGAGAGGCTACAGTGTGAATTATCCTGAAATTACTTTCGATAACTGGACGCTCTCCGCGTCATGTGACGTAATTGCACGGCAGTATGATAATAACTCCCGCGCCCTCTATGTTGTCGGTGAATTGCCGGAGGGATACGAGTGGGACATGCTGGTGTCCGTAGGGGACAACCTCAATATCATACGCCTGTCGCCAATGGATGAGGGCATTGGTGCTGTCCTGACAGACGACCAGCTTGCATTCGGCAACGTGGCTTACACCATGCAGCTTAGAGGGACACAAGGGGATGTTGTCCGGCACACGAACAAGATTTATCCATACATACCGGACAGCCTTTCAGGGGATGCACAGTGGCCGACGATTCCGTCTGAGTTCTCCGACTATGAAAAGCGGCTGGAAGAACTGAATGACCATCCCCCGATGCCGGGCGACAATGGATTTTGGCTGATCTGGAACACGGACACACATGAATACGAAGAATCCGACGTTCCGCTTCCGAGTGGTACAGGATCGGGAAATGTATCGTCCAAAGAAATCAACGTGATAAAGGTATTAGACCTTGCGGAATATGAGGAGCTTCCTGAAAAGGACGCAAGGACGCTGTACCTGATCAGGGGGTGAGGGGATGATAAGTGTCGGTGCTGATGCAATATCCCAATTGTTTATAAAGGATATGGGGATAAAAACCGCAGCAATTGGAAACGAAATCATTTATACCCGCCAGGGAGGATGCTTTTACCTCGAGCTGAATGCGGATGAAAAGGAGAATGAATAAATGGCAAGTTATTTTAACTTAACCCTTGATACCACGGCTCCGTCTGGCCTGACGTTAAGTATTAATGACGGAGCGCTGTACGCAACCAGTACGGCGGTCAAGCTGACGATCGGCTTATCGGATGAAGTAACCACCGGCTACCAGATGAAGATTTGGGGCATTGACGGTGTGGATGGAGAAGCGTCGGCAAGCTGGGAAACCTTTGCAAAGACAAAGAGCGTCAACCTGACAGGCGGAGACGGTTTGAAAACCGTACATATCAAGGTGCGCGACGATGTAGGCAATGAAACCGAAGAAGTATCGGACGATATTACGCTGAATACTGCGGTTCCGGTTGTGACGATTACCGGTCCCGACAAAACGAAGATTTCCAAGGTTGAGGGCTTCAACAAGTCCAAGATCACCTTTACCTGTGATGTTGACTTCGCGGAATACAAGGTATGCGTTGTTCCGCAGACCAGTTCCACGCAGGATGCAGGTACGGTCATTCCCACGACTGCCGGTTCCATTAACACGAGCGGTTCCGAGGGCAGCTATCCTAAGACTACGCCCATCGAAGTCACTATTACCGGCACCGATCTTGAGACTGCATCCTCTGGCGACAGCGTGAAGATCGTCAAGGTGTTTGTTAAGACCGCCGCAGGCATTTGGAGTGTAGCGTAATGGCCGCGCCCCATTTGACATTCTCCATTACGGGGGAAAAGATTTCGGCGGTTTCGGGGTTTGACAAAGTAATTGTGGCTTTCCAGTCGGATATAGCCTATCAGGCTTTTGAGTGCCGCGCTACGAAAGTAGACGAAGATTGGGGCAGAGGGAAAGGGGCGCTGATCGCGTCCTTTTCCCAGACCCCAGCTAATACGCAGCGGCAGTTTGATGTTTACGACGATTTCCTGCTGAAAGGCGATGGGGAATACCGGATTTCGCTTTATGCCCAAGGCGAGGACGGAAGCTGGAACGATAATTACTATTACATCCCGCAGGACAGTTCAATGTATATCTGCGCGGATGGGAAGCCGTATCTTTGCATGAGGGAGTGATAACATGCCAACGACCGAAGGATATAATGGAACATTTACAGGACCACAGATTGATGAAGCGATCGCCAAAACAAAAAATACAATAACCGCATCAAACGGCGGTGAGCTTGACATAGCGGAAAGCCTTGGGACCGGTCCCTATGTGATTGAGTTCACCGAAGAAACCTCATCCGGCGGCTCGGGCGGCATGACGGAGGAGGAAGCGGACGCAAGGTACCTCAAGCTCGCGGGCGGTACGCTGACGGGCGCGGTCGATATGGGCGGAAACGCTGTGACCAATCTGCCCGCGCCGGTAAATGACGGCGACGTGGCGAGAAAGGCTGATGTGGAAGCGGGAAAGCCCAAGGCGACGCTTGTTTCCCTTCCGGCAGCTGGTTGGAGTGGAAGCGCGGCTCCATATACACAAAACGTAACGGTTTCCGGCATATCGGCAAATGAAAGTGCGCAGTTGATTCTTCCAATGCCCGCCGCAGCGAGTATGACTGCATATAACGCGGCGGGTATTCAATGCACAGGACAGGCGGCAAATACGCTGACATTCCAGTGTCAGACCAAGCCTTCGGCGGCAATCAGTGTTTATGTGACCGTACAGGAGGTAAGAGCGTGATCCATAATCCGATCATAGTGGGCGAATCGACCAAAGGGCTGATGAAGTTTACGGCGCGGGTGAGCTATACCG
>NZ_JACOPL010000021.1:0-24201 GCF_014287995.1 Agathobaculum faecis | reverse complement strand
GAAAGTGTCAATATTGATGATTACGAGCAGTATCTACGACTAGATTATTCAGGAGCGGTTAGCCTTGAGGACTTTGGCAAAACCGTCTTTCTGACCCGCGAAGAGGCCGAGGCCGCACTACGGAGGGAACGGAATGGCAACAGGATTTAGCACTAAGAGTGGGCCTGATGGATACCGCCTAAATTTCGACACCGACAATCTAGACTACTATTTGCTGATGCAGAAAATAGCCAGACATTGTGTTGATGGGAAACCCGACGCCGCCGTTGCGGAGGTGGTACGCTGTAAGGATTGCGTTTGGCGTGGGCGTGAGGAATGCGCTATGTTTTATTGTTGTAACTGTGGAGAACAGCATACATGGGAAACGGATAACGACTTTTGTTCTTACGGCGCTCGCATGGACAAGGAGGCCGAAAATGCATGAAATCGGCGAAATGCTTACATGCATAGGTGTTTTTTGTTCGATTTGGTATCTTATGTTATTTGGCGCTGCGCTCACCATTGCGGAATTTTGGCCAGAGGAGAAGAAAGAGGTATACATGCAATCGGTGAAGCTCTTGATATCCGTGGTTGTTCTTGGTGTCGGCCACGCGATGTGCGGATGAATGGAGGATGTTGAAATGAAGTGCATCTGTGGATACGAGCAAGACAAGCCATTTGAACAATATAAAAACTTCGTCCCGTCTGGCATAATGAGAAATATACACACAGTAGAAGCGCACAAAAATCTGTATATCTGCCCTAAATGCGGTACAGTAAAATTTGAGGAGGCCGAGCATGAAGTTTCGGAGTAAGACGTGGAAAGTCGTACTTACCATTGATGAGGCATTAGAGCAGTTTTGCGATAGTAAAGAAGACTGCGACTATTGCGAAATTCGGGAACCCGTACAGCAATACAAAGGGACAAAGAGGCCGTGCTATGAATACACAAGGGCCAATCCCTACGAAGCCGCCCGCCTGATGGGCTATGAGGTCGTGGAGGATGACCATATTCCCCAAGCAGAGAAAAAGGAGGAAACCAACATGGGAAAGCCGAGAATTTGCGAGGTGCTGGGGGTCGAGGTAAACCAGAACTTCCAGTTCAACGATTTTCCATTTGACGAATGCAAGGTTTATTTTGTCGGTACAGACGGAGAAATAATAAATGCTAAAGGTGGTTCGGTCACTGGCGGAGAACTGTGCTACATCATTAACAACCCCGACCGCATCATCCACAAGCCCCGCTGGACGGAGCAGGAGGTGGAGAGGGCGAAAGCGATCAAGGTACTGTACCCAGAGGCAGACCACCTCGATGAATGTGACCCACAAATTAAGGTATTGAACACCGAATTTGTTATTGCAACGCTTGATAATGCTTTGTTCACCTCCCTCCGCCCCGGCGAAACCATAAAGCTTGACGAGATCATCGGAGGTGCGGAATGACTAACACCGAACTCTACCGTCTCGCCCTTTCTACATACGGCGCAGAGGCACAAACCATGATGGTGATGGAAGAAATGTCCGAACTGCAAAAGGAGCTGTGTAAGCACGCCAGAGGGAAAGACAATCAGCTTTCCATTGCTGAAGAAATCGCCGATGTGCTTATCATGCTCGATCAGATGATGATACTGCATGATTGCGAAAGCATTGTAGCGCAGTATAAACAGGAAAAACTGGAGCGGCTGGAAGAGAGGTTGAAACAATGAGAGAGATCCTTTTCAAAGCCAAGCGGCTGGATAATAGAGAATGGGTGGAAGGGAGCTTGATTTCGTTTGCAGATGGAGGGCGAGCGATTTTACCATCTAAGAGTGCTGCGCTTTGCAAGAAAGGCGCGTCTCTTTTTTTTACTGTAAATTGTCTTGAGGTTGACCCCTCCACGGTCTGCCAGTACACCGGACTGACCGACAGAAACGGCGCAAAAGTCTTTGAAAATGACAAAATGATATTTTACGCATATGGTAAAAATTATTGTGGATTTGTTGAATTTATTAATGGGTCGTTTGGTGTAAATTGTAAGGTTGCAGAACCGTTTTTGGATGACGCAATCAGCAAACACAAAGCAATTGTCATCGGCAACATCCACGACGGGGAGGGCGGACAGCATGAGGAGAGGCAGAAATGAAACCATCTGAAAAAATGTACACAGCCGAGGAAATGGACCGTGTAATAAAAATCAATATGCGTCTGCTTGAAAAATTCAGGGAACCGCTCCTTGAAGAATATGGGTCAACTGTTTCGGACGTTCTCAAGATGATGGACATGCTATATCAAGAGCAAAACAGCAAAATGCCAGCCATGTGGTACGAATATGGATTTGGCGGGGAGATCGCGGGAGGTGCGGAATGAGAGAAATTGACACGGGCGCTTACCGGCATTTTAAAGGCAAATCGTATAATGTCATTTGCATCGCGCAGCACTCCGAGACAGGAGAAAAGATGGTCGTATATCAGGCGTTATACGGCGACCGTCTTGTTTATGTGCGTCCTTATGAGATGTTTGCAAGCGAGGTAGACCGCAAGAAGTATCCGGATGCGACGCAGAAATATAGATTTGAAAGGTTGTAGGAGATAACCATGCCTGACCTCTATATCAAATACCGCGAAGAAACCCCGTATCAATACCGATACGGGGACGAGAGCGAAGTGATGAGAATGTTTATTGATGGGGGATATAGTACGCAGGAGGAAGCAAAGAAAGCGTGGGAACAAGAACAAAGTGACTGACTACTCACCTGAAATGCTTGAAATGCTCGCGCGCAGAAGAAAATATGACGAGTGGAGGGGAGAAGAGCTTGACCAAAAAGGAACTGTCGCAACTGTATTGGCTGAACAGAGAAATAGAGGAAGAGAAACGGAAGCTGTCAGAGCTTGAGGCGGCAGCAGCAGGATGTACGGCAAAGATCACCGGACTGCCGCATGTGTCGGGCGTACATGATAAAATCGGTGACTTGGGTATCCTGATCGCTGAGCAGAGAGACTTGATCGATCTCAAGGTGCGTCAGTCGGTAATAGAATATAACCGGCTGAATCGATACATAGCAAGTGTAGATGATGCGCAGATGCGGATGATTCTATCTTTGCGGTATGTGAATGGGCTGTCTTGGCAGGAGATCGCAGCCAACATGGGCCAAGATGGGGATGGGAGCACACAGAGAAAAAAGCACGATAAATTTCTGCATCAACTTTCCCTGAAATCCTGATGAACAAAGGCTATAATTATAATTGAGCAAAGCCACGAAGGGCTGAAACTCAAAAGCCTGAAATTCATGTTTTCCTCCGGTCTATCCGTCCTGCAGCAGCGGGGCGGGCATACGGCAGAGTTGAGCAGTGGCAGCTCGCGAGGCCCATAACCTCGAGGCCGCCGGTTCGAATCCGACCTCTGCAACCAGCACCCATCCATGTTTTTATCTCCAAATCCGGAAAGGCACTCTCGCTTGGGGGTGCTTTTCTATTGCCCCGAAAGGAGGTGGGCGTTTGACAGAAAAGCTGACAAATAAACAGGAAGCCTTTGTGCTGGCGCTCATCGAGGGCAAGAGCCAGCGTGATGCATACCGTTCGGCCTACAAAGCGGATCGAATGAAGGACAAAACGGTTGATGAGAAAGCGAGCCGTCTGTTTGCGGAGGGCAAGGTAAGGGCAAGGTTCGAGGAATTACAGGCAAAAGTCCGCAGTGAAGCCGAGCAGCGCAGCGTCGCTTCGGCAGCGGATGTGCTGGAGGAGCTGTCCAACATCGGCATGGGGCGCAAGGAGTACCCAGCCTATGATATGTTCGGCAACAAGTTCGACCGTTACCCAAGCGTCCCGCAGCGCACCAAGGCGCTTGAATTGCTTGGGAAGAAGTACGGGCTGTTCACCGATCGCGTGCAGTTCGATGGCAATGCGCTGGTGCAAATCGTAGACGATATTCCGGAGGGCGACATTGACCCGGCTGAGTAGCTGTATTGCACCGGCGTTCTATCCGGTCCATACTGCAGTCAAGAGCGATCAGTACACACATTACTGGCTCAAAGGCGGGCGTGGCTCGACCAAGTCTTCCTTTGTGGCGTTAGAGATCGTACTCGGCATCATGGAGTACCCGGACACAAACGCGGTTGCATTGCGCAAGGTTGGGCTGTACCTGAAGGACAGCGTGTATGAGCAGCTTGTCTGGGCGATCGAAAAACTGGGAGTGTCCCACCTGTGGGATCAGCGCATCAGCCCAATGGCGCTAATCTATCTGCCGACTGGGCAGCGCATCCTGTTCCGCGGTGCGGACAAGCCCAAGAAGATCAAGTCCACTAAGGTGTCCAAGGGCTATATCCGGTACATCTGGTACGAAGAGTGTGATGAGTTCCTTGGGAAAGAGGAACTGGACACGATCAACCAGTCGCTCATGCGCGGCGGCAGCCGGTTTGATATCTTCTACAGCTACAACCCGCCGAAGTCGCAGACCAACTGGATCAACCGTGAGGTAGAAACACAAAAGCTGCGGCCGGATACGCTGGTACATCACAGTGATTACCGTTCTGTGCCGGAGCCCTGGCTGGGTGACCCGTTCCTGCAGGAGGCAGAAGAACTACAGCGCACGAATAAAGCGCGGTACCGACATGAATACCTGGGCGAGGTCACCGGTACCGGAGGCGAGGTGTTCCAGAATGTCACGCTGCGGGAGATCACCGCAGAAGAACGTGCATCTTTCGACCACATCCGGCGCGGCCTTGACTGGGGCTATGGTCCGGATCCGTTTGTGTATCTTGCGCTGCACTACGACCGCAAGCGGCGCCGGCTGTTTATCTACCATGAGTTTTACAAGCACCGGGCGGGATTTGATGAGATCGCCCGCGAGATAAAGAAAGAAAATCTGGATCGCCGTGAGGTCACCGCGGAAAGCGCTGAGCCGCGCTCGAATGATGAGCTGAAAAGCAGGGGCATCCGCATCAGTCCGGCGAAGAAAGGCTCCGGGAGTGTAGAGCATGGAATCAGCTGGCTGCAGGATCTGAACGAGATCGTCATTGATCCCGTAACCTGCCCGAACGCAGCGCGTGAGTTCAGCGGCTATGAACTAGAGCGCACCGCAGACGGCACGGCGTTCAAGTCCGGTTATCCGGATAAAGATAACCATACAATCGACGCTGCAAGATACGCTTGTGAGCGCGATATGAAGAAGGGAGGCGTCAGCGTTTGGAAGTGAACAGCAGAACGATCCAGTTCCTATTGGAGGGACATGGGAAGTTTATCACGCAGGCCGAATGCGCACGCCAGTATTTTGCCAACCACAACAAGATCAAGGACGACACTGGGGTGCTGCAGCGGCAGGTCGAGGCTGAACAGGAAGTCGGTAATCCGCTGCGGATGGCCGATAACCGCATCTCGCATAACTGGCATAACCTGCTGGTTACACAGAAGGTAAGCTATGCGCTGTCCTTCCCGCCGACGTTTGACCTGGGCGATAAAACGTCCAATTCTCGTATTGCTGAGGTGCTGGGGGATCAGTACACCGGCACTGCAGTTCAGTTGGGGCTGGACGCAAGCAATATTTCGGTGGGATGGCTGCACTACTGGCGGGGAGAGGACGGCGGTTTTCGGTATCACACAGTCGATCCGGTACAGATCATTCCGGTGTTCTCGGGTACGCTGGATAGCGACCTGGTTGCCGTTCTCCGGTGCTACACCCTGCTGGATCCGGAGAAAGCGCAGTACATGCAGGTGTGTGAGTTCTGGGATGATACGCGGGTGCGCTTTTACCGCCAGAATACCTATGGCAAGTACGCATATTTCGACTATCCTGAGCTCGGCAGGGAGATGGTACATGGCCTGGGCACCGTGCCGTTTATCCCGTTTTACAACAACGCACAGCACATGGGCGACCTGCCGCTGTACAAAGACCTGATTGACGCGTATGACAAGGTAGTATCGGGCTTCGCAAACGATATGGAGGATGTGCAGGAGATCATCTTCGTGCTGAAGAACTACGGCGGCGAGGACAAAACCGAGTTTGTGCAGGATCTTCGGCAGTCCAAGGTGATCAAGGTGGAGGCTGACGGCGGCGTGGACACGATCCGCGCAGAGATCCCCCATGAAGCGCGCGGTGAGTTTCTGGACCGTGTACGCCGGCAGATTTTTGTATCCGGCATGGGTGTTGACCCTGATCCGGAACGGTTCGGGGACAGTTCGGGTGTGGCGCTCAAATACCTGTACAGCCTGCTGGAGCTCAAAGCGGGTATGATGGAGACACAGTTTCGTACCGGCTTTGCCGAGCTGGTGCGCGCGATCTGCCGTGTAGAGGGTATGGCCGAGCCGGCAAAGATTATCCAGACCTGGACACGCAATATGGTGCAGAATGATCTGGAGACGGCACAGATCGCGGCGCAGTCGGTCGGTGTGATTTCGGATCAGACGATTGTCAAGAATCACCCGTGGGTCGATGATGCCGAGGCAGAGCTGAAGCAGATGAAGAAGGAAAAGGAAGAGGCGGCGAAGGAACAGCCTCAATTCCAGTTCCCCACGCAGGCCATAAACGGCCAGCAGGACGGTGACCCTGTAAATGGCGACGGCAGCGAGTAAAATGAACAGCGCCTACTGGCGCAAGCGGACAGTCCGGCAGGCTGAGCAGCAGATGCAGGCGGATGAGAAGCTGAATCAGGATATTGCGCGTGAGTACGAGCGGATTCTGCATGAACTGGATCAGGAGCTGAGCTCTTTCTACGCACGGTACGCACAGAACGAGAGTATCAGCATGGTCGAAGCCCGCAGGCTGCTAAAAGATGCTGAGCTCGAGGACTTCCGCATGTCGCTCGATGAGTTCCGCGCCAAAGCGATTGCGGGCGGCTATGACAAGGAACTGAACGAGATATATCTGCGCACGCGCGTCTCCCGCCTGCAGGCGCTGCAAACGCAGATCAGGCTGCGTATCCAGGAACTGTTCCAGGAGCAGCAGGAGCAGTTGCATGATCACCTGGCAGGCATCTATACGGATGCCTACTATCAGACGGTGTACACTGTCAGCCAGCAGACGCCGGTGCTCGCATCGTTCGCGCGGGTCGATACCGATACAGTCGAAAAGCTGCTTTCCAAGCCATGGCTGGACAGCGACTTTTCCAGCCGCATCTGGGCAGATCGGGACAAGCTGCTGCGTGAACTGGAAACCGCGCTGTCCCGCTCGTTCGTACGGGGCGAGCCGCTGCAGCGGGTTTCCAAGCAGTTTGCTGAGCGGATGGGTGTGTCCCAGAGCCGTGCGGCAACGATGATCCACACGGAGAGCGCCCACGCAGCCGCAGAAGCGACCGCGCGGGGATATCAGGAAACCGGCGTCAGCGAATACACGTTCGATGCGTCGCTTGATCTCAAAACCTGCCCGATCTGCGGGGCGATGGACGGTATGACATTCAAAGTCTCGGAACGCGAGACCGGCGTCAACTACCCGCCGGTGCATCCGCGGTGCCGCTGCACGACGGTCCCCGAAACAGAGTTTAAGATCTCAGGCGAGCGGGCTGCTCGCAATCCCGTGACCGGAAAGACCGAGTATGTCGAGCAGGACATGACTTATGCCCAGTGGCATAAAAAGTATGTCGAGGATGACCCAGCGGGCGCTGCGGCTGAAAAGGCATACCGCAACAGGCATGCGGATCAGAAGCAGCACGAACGGTATTTGGAGCGCCTTGGCAGTAAAAACGTGCCGAAATCATTTGCCTCGTTCCAGAAAATGAAGTATAATGAGCCTGAGAAATGGAACGCCTTGCAGCAAGCCTACAAGGATCAGCCGATCCGCGACAGGCTTCGATCCGGCGAACAGCCGTTGACGGTCGTGCCGGATAAGCAGGGCAAGCATATCCGAGGGCATAAGAACTATATGGAAGGCCGCAGCTATCTGACGATTACGCAGGAGGACGCACAAAAGCTGGTCGATCAGTATGCGGGTACCGGCGAACTTTTGCGGGACAGTAAGGGAAAGTGGACGAACAAGGAATTTATTACGGTTAAAAAGCAGATTGGCGTCTGGTGTGACCAGATGACAAGAGAGGAAAAACTCACTCGCCGCTTTACTATTCATTATTCCAAAACAGGCGTGCACATTGTACCAGCTAAGGAGAGGTAGTAATGGATCTAATACAACACATGAGGAGGTTGTTCGCCGAGCGAAATCCCGATGAGATGGACATACGATTACGTGTCACTTATCAGGATGGAACCGTCCTGACAGGAAAGTATACGGCGCTGGTTGGTCCGTTGGACAACGAACCCGAAATTGCGGAGATCGATTTTTACAGGGATGATAACGGGGCGCTGACAGGCGCATATGAAGACGAGCTCGCAGATGTTGAAATCATGGAGTGAGGTAAGCGGAGAAAAGGGATGAAACTGCGCTATATCGGTCCGTCATTCGGTATTGATGGGCTGACGGATGGTAAAATATACGAGGCTGTCGAGGAAGACGGAATGTATCGAGTTGTTGACGACAGCGGGGAAGATTATCTCTATTCCATGACAGATCCTGCACCGCTGGATGGGAGCAGCCCGGGCGGGCGATGGGAAGTCATAGAGAGTTGACGAAAAAGGTCGAGCTGCGTTATACTGCATACAGGGAAATAGCGCTTTGTGGTAGAGATTGTGCTGCTACGCACCCTCGGGGTCAAAAGAGATGCGGGAAAGGGTACACCCGCCAAAGCGCTGTTTCTAAAAGTGGGCTTTGAGGTGGTAGATTTCGTAGCGACCACACGCCGATGGCACGACAGGGGAAACCCGAGAGATGCAGGAGAATGCTACGCCTGCCAAAGTCCCGAAACCTCAACGAGGGCGCTTCGGAAACGGGGCGCCTTTGTCGTAACACAACCGAATGAACGAAACCACCAAGCCGAAAGGCAAGGTGGTTTTTTCATGCAAAAAATTAAGAAAGGACGCAACAATATGGACTTTTTGAAAACACTGTTTGAAGCCGGCGCGCTGACATGGGAGCAGTTTTCCGAGGCGGCGAAGAAGGCGGGCTTCGAGGTAGTCAACGCAGCGGGGGGCGCGTATGTCCCCAAGACGGACCTGGACACCAAGCAGCGCGAGCTGGACACGGCAAACACCACGATCAGGGATCTGCGCGAGACCGCGAAGGCGTGGGATGGTAAGGACCCCAAGAAGCTGGAGGACGACCTCAAGACCCTTCAGACCAAGTACGACACCGATACTGCGAATATCAAGCGGGACGCCGCGATCGACCTTGCGCTGGTAAAGGCGCATGCCCGCGACCCGCAGTTGACCAGAGCCGCGCTCAATATGGATGAGATCAAGCTGGACAAGGATGGCAAGGTCGCTGGCCTTGATGCGCAGGTCGAGGGGCTGAAGAAGGATAAGGCATGGCTGTTCGATGACGAAGCAGGCAATGCCGGTAACAATGGTAAGGGCGCAGCCGGCGGCAATCCTGCTGCGGGCGGCTCTGCATACACTCCCGCCGCAGGCGGAAAACCCAACACCGTGACCGACTTGGGCAGTGCGATCGCGGAACACTACAATGCGTAAAAAGAAAGGAAGATGACAAATGCCCGTAACGCTTGCACAAGCAAAGGTCGGTATGGCCGACCACATTGACCAGACGGTTATCGACGAGTTCCGCCGCGGTTCGCTGCTGCTTGATCGTCTGACCTTCGACAACTCGGTATCGCCCGGTACCGGTGGTTCAACCCTGACCTATGGCTACACCCGTCTGAAGACGCCCGCCGGCGCGGCATTCCGTGAACTCAATGCGGAGTACACCGAGACCGTAGCCGACCGCGAGACCAAGAGCGTCGACCTGAAGATCTTCGGCGGCATGTTCAAGGTGGATCGCGTGATTGCAAACACCACCAACGGCCAGATCAACGAGGTACAGTTCCAACTGCAGGAGCATATCAAGGCAACCACCAACCTGTTCCACTATACCGCGATCAACGGTGATGCGGATACAACCGGCTTTGACGGTCTGGATACCATGCTGGTCGGCAGCTCGACCGAACTGAACACCAGCGCGCAGACCGCGATCGACCTGTCTACCTCGTCCGCGATCGACACCAACTACAAGACCGTGCTGGATATGATCGATGCGCTGCTCAGTGAGCTGGACGGCCAGCCGACTATGTTTATCGGCAACGGCGCGCTGCTGACCAAGATCCGTTCCTGCGCCCGCCGCGCCGGATACCTGACCCACTCGGAGGACGCGTTCGGCCGTCCGGTCACCGGATACAACGGTATCCCGTTCATGGACATGCAGTATTTCTACGACACCACCCAGTCGAAGGAAGTCCCAGTCGTGCCTATTGTATCGCGCAAGTATGGCGAGAGCCCGTCCGAAACCACGGTTGACGGCCTGACCGATCTGTACGTGGTGCGTCTGGGTCTGGACGGTTTCCATGCGGTATCTCCCGCAGGCGGCAAGATCATCAACACGACCCTGCCGGACTTTTCCACCGCAGGCGCGGTCAAGGCAGGCGATGTGGAAATGGTCGCAGCGACCGTCCTGAAGAAGACACGCGCGGCCGGTGTGCTGCGCAACTTCAAGGTCAAGTAAGGAGGACTTTGACATGTACAGAATCAAAGCGCCGAGCGAAAGCTATGAACGCAAGATCGGCGGGATCCGTTTTATAAAAGGCGTTGCCGAGACGGATGATGCCTGGCTTGCGTCCTGGTTCTCTGGACGGCCGGGCTTTACGGTCGAACTGGTACCAGTAGAAGATCCGGCAGAAGGCACGGAGGAAAAACCTGTCGCGCAGGCCAAGAAGCCGGCCGGAAAGCGAGGGAAGCAGGATGACAAAGGAAAAGCTGATGACGCGGGTGAAAAGCCTGCTGTCGACGGTGCCGGAGCAGACGCTTAACTTTGCCTGCGATCTTGTGATCGAGGAGATCTGTAACTACTGCAACCTCCTGGAAGTGCCGGACCAGCTGCTGAACACAGCGACCCTGATGGTGCGGGGGCTATACAACAGTACACAGCTGGGTACAGAGCAGATGCAACCGGCGGTCAAGGGAGTGTCGCGCGGCGATACGTCCTATTCTTTCGCGTCGGTTGCCGAGCAGATGGCCCAGCTGATCTCCTCGGGCGATTTCCTGACGGACTACCGCGTGCAGCTGAACGCTTTCCGGAAGATGCGGAGGTGATGGCGCATGCTGGGTAATCCCGATCTGGAACGCAAATGGCTTGAGCTGACTTATGACGGCGTAATGACCGTCACGGGCAGCAAAAAGCAAAATGTAGACGGAGAGACGGTCTCCGCACCGAATGTGGTGCTGTATGAGAATCAGCCCTGCGCACTGTCTTTCTCCGGCACACCGGATGGCAACCAGGGCGAGGACGCAGGTGAGATCAGCTACCGGGGCACGATTTTCTGCGCGCCGGAGCTGGACATCCCCGCAGGCTGCCGGATCATGGTCATGCAGTACGGTAAGAGCTATGCGCTGGTATACAGCGGGGAGGGCATCACCTACCCGACGCATCAGCAGCTGTCGGTCAGTCGGAAGGGGCGGGCGTAATGGCGAGTTGGGGAAACTGCGATTTCTCAGAGTTCAGGGCGATGGCAGACCGCTTCCGCGCTGCCGCCGACACCCGCGCCAGCGAACAGTTTACCCGCGAGGTACTGCAGGAGCTGGGCAATATGCTGCTGCGCAGTACTAAGCGGCGCACCCCAGTCGATACCGGACACCTGCAGCGGAACTGGTTCATCAGCAGCGTGCGGCAACGTGGCGACATGTTTGAGATCGAGATCTACAACAACACCGAGTATGCTCCGTGGGTCGAGAACGGTCACCGTATTGTAAGAAACGGTGAGACCGTTGGTTGGCGCGAGGGTATCTTCATGCTGCGGCTTTCTGTACTGGAGATCGAACGGCTTGCGCCGGAGGTGATCGGCAAGCGGTCGGACAAATTCCTGAAGCAGCTGATGGAGGGCAGCAAATGATCAACGTGATAATGGAGATCAAAACGGCGCTGCGTACGCAGTATCCGGAAGACCAGTACGACGTGTACACGGAATCCATCGAGCAGGGCTTTACGGAACCCTGCTTTGCGATTCATCAGCTGCGCGCAGATGTCACTCCATATCCGAGCCGCCGGACCGAGATCGTGCAGTACTTCGACGTACGCTTCTTCCCCACGGAAACGCGGCCGCGCGGGCAGTGCAGGACGGTGGCGGCAACGCTTACGTTCCTGCTTCGGAAACTCACCGGACTGCGCGGTACGGGGCTCAGTTGGGAGATCACAGACGATGTGCTGCACTTCTTCGTCAGCTATCGGCAGTTTGTACGGGAGGTTCCCGAGGAAATCCTGATGGAAACCCTGCAGCAGAACACAAGAACGGAGGACTGATATGGCAGTCAGAAAAAAGCAAACCGAAGCAAAAACGCCGGAAGCGCCTGCCTTTACCAAGGATCAGCTTCTGACGTTTGACAAATACCGTGGACGGCGCGACCTGCTGGGGACGCTGCTCGAGGACGGCCGGGGCTATACCTATGCCGTGGTGGACGCGCTGGTCGATAATTTTATGAAAGGAAAGGTGAAATAAGCTATGGCACTTGGCGGTGGTACGTTTACCATACAGAACAAGATTCTGCCCGGCGCGTATATCAACTTCGTTTCGGCGGCGCGCGCGTCAGCGACGTTGTCTGATCGCGGCGTTGCCGCCTTCCCGCTCCAACTGAGCTGGGGGCCGGAAAATGAGGTGGTCACGGTCGGGAGCCGCGATTTCCAGAAGGACAGCCTGAAGCTGTTCGGCTATGCGTATACGGCCGATGAATTGCGGCCGCTGCGGGAGCTTTTCGCAAACGCACAGACACTGCATGTGTTCAATTTGAACACTGGTGGAAAAAAGGCAAGCTGTAAATACGCGGATGCAAAATATCCCGGCAAAGTGGGCAATAACCTCCGGATCGTGATCGGACAGGGGGAGGGCTACGAGGCGGAAGAGAACGAAGTGTTCGACGTATCCGTCTACCTCGGTTCTGTGCTGGTGGACATCCAGCGGGGCGTCAAGGCGGTTTCCGAACTGCGGCCGAACGACTACGTGGTGTGGAAGGGCGAGGAAGCGTTTGATGTGTCGGTAGGCATCACGTTTACCGCAGGCGCTGACGGAACGGCGCAGGACGCGGCCTATCAGGCATTTCTAGACAAAATCGAGCCATACAGCTTTAATGTCATGGGCTGCGATACGACCGACGATACGGTGAAGGGGCTGTTTGCGAATTTTGTCAAGCGCCTGCGCGATGAGCAGGGCGTCAAGTTCCAGCTCGTCCTTTTCCGCTATTCCAAGGCAGACTATGAGGGCGTGATCAGTGTCAAGAACGGCCTCGCGGGCGCGGATGCCGACCCGTCTATGGTCTACTGGGCCACGGGCGCAGAGGCGGCCTGCGCGGTCAATAAGAGCCTGACCAACGTGACCTATACCGGCGAGTACACACCGGACGTGAATCTCACCCAGACCCAGCTTGAGAATGCGATCGCGGCCGGTGAGTTCGTGTTCCATCGTGTAGGCAGTGAGGTGCGTGTCCTGACCGACATCAACACGTTTGTATCTGTTACTGATGAAAAGTCTGCGGACTTCTCAAGCAATCAGGTGATCCGTGTGCTCGACCAGATCGCAAACGACATCGCGATACTGTTCAATACCAAGTATCTGGGCAAGGTGCAGAACGATGCGGCTGGCCGCGTCAGTCTGTGGAGCGATATTGTGCAGCACCACAACCAAATGCAAACCATCCGCGCGATCCAGAATTTTGACAGCGAGCAGGTGACTGTGCAGGCGGGTGATCTGCGCAAGGCGGTTTCGGTTACGGATTATGTACAGCCGGTCGCTGCCATGGAGCAACTGTATATGGTCGTAACTGTACAGTAAGGAGGCGCAAGAGCGAATGAACCCCACAATGAATGCAAATGATGCGGTTTACGGGTCGCTGGCCGAGTGCTATGTAACGATTGACGGCAACCGCTATAACATGATGCAGCTGTACGACTTTGAATCGTCCGCTGCAATCAATCTGATCGACGTACCCATTCTTGGCCGAACCGGTAAAGGCAAGAAGCCCGCGGGCTGGTCGGGGACATGGAAAGGGACAGCACATTATAACCAGTCGGTGTTCCGCAAGTGGTTTCTGCACTACAAGAAAACCGGCGAGCTGACGCCGTTTGAGATTCAGGTGTCCAACGAAGATCCGTCCTCGGCGGCGGGCCGTCAGACGATCACACACACCGGCTGCCTGATCGACAGCATTATCCTGGCAAAGTTTAATGCGGGCGACGACCTGCTGGACGAGGAGATCAGCGGCACCTTTGACGACTGGGATATGCCGGAAACATTCGACATGCTGGACGGTATGGAGTAAAGGAGGAAATGTATAATGGGCGGATTATCCGCATTCATGGCGCAAAACGTCAAGAAACCCGAGAATATCAAGCTGGTCGTATCCGACCGCTTTGTGGATGAGAACGGCAAACCGATCGAGTGGGAGGTGCGCTGCATCTCCAGTGAGGAGAATGAGGTCCTCCAGCGCGACTGCATCCGGCAGATCCCGATCCCCGGTAAGCGCAACCAGTACCGGCAGGCGGCGGACACTGTTCTCTATGGCCGGAAACTGGCTGCTGCCTGCACGGTTTTCCCCAATCTCAATGACGCGGAGCTGCAGGACAGCTATCACGTCAAGTGCGCAGAGGATCTGATTGTCAAGCTGCTGAGCGTGCCCGGCGAGCTGGCTGCGTACATCGACTACCTGGAGGGGATGTGCTCGCCGAATCAGTCGCTCGGAGATCTGGTGGACGAGGCAAAAAACTGATAAAGGACGGTGATACTGAGGCTTCTGTGGCGCATTTCTGCCTGCAGAAGCTTCATATTTTGCCGTCCGAATTTCTGGGGCTGCCAGTAAAAGACCGTGCCTTTATTATCGCATCCATCCAGGCAAGGATTGACAGCGAGAAGAAAGCAGCAAGGGAAGCAAAGGCGAAAGCCAAAGCCCCGCGCGGGCGGCACCGGAGGCGATGAAAGGCGGTGACGTGATATAGCCGTATCACAGACTTTACAGCTCAGGGACGGTATGAGCGCCACCCTGCAGCGGATCGCATCCCGCATGGATGCGGTCAACCAGCGCTTCGAGCGCATGCAGAACCTTGGAGGGCATCCCATTCCGACAGGCACTTACGATCACCTGCAGTCTGAACTCGCTGGCGTTAGGTCCGAAGTACAGAAAATGGCAGACGATTTCGACCAGCTTTCGCAGAGCATGCAAGGCGCACAGATTCCGGCAAATACCCTTATGGGTACGCTCAAGCGGATCGGTGCAGCTTTCATCGGCTCTCAGATCGTGAAAGGCGTGGTCGGCATGTCGGATGAGCTGACGCAGACCACCGCCCGCCTGAACCTGATGAACGACGGCCTTCAGTCCACCGCTGAGTTGCAGGACATGATCTACCAGTCAGCCTTGCGGTCACGCGGTGCGTACACGGATACGGCCGCGGCGGTTTCCAAGATGGGTCTGCTCGCCGGCGACGCGTTTAACAGCAATGAGGAAACGGTTGCCTTCGTCGAGCAGCTGAACAAGCAGTTCAAGATTGCCGGGACGTCTACCGAAGGGCAAGCTGCCGCCATGCTACAGCTGACGCAGGCCATGGGCGCAGGCGTTTTACGCGGCGAAGAACTCAACTCGGTATTCGAGCAGGCACCGACGATTATTCAGGCGATCACGGATTACCTCGGCATCACAACGGGCGAGCTGCGTGACATGGCGGCAGATGGGCAAATCACTGCAGAAATTGTCAAAAACGCCATGTTCGCGGCCGCTGATGAAACGAACGCTAGGTTTGAGAGTATCCCCATGACGTGGGCGGATGTGTGGACGCAGGCAACCAATATAGCCACCATGGCATTACAGCCGCTGCTGGAGGGGATAAACTGGCTGGCGAACAATCTTGCGGTTATCGCACCGCTGGTGATCGGTATCGGCGGTGCGGTCGGTATCCTGGTGCTGCTGGCCAACTGGGCGAATATCTGTGCCGCCGCGACCAGGCTATGGGCAGCCGCGCAGTTAACGCTGGATGCGGCAATGGCAGCGAGCCCGATCGGTGTAATCATAGCCCTTGGCGCCCTGCTGATAGGTGTGATCTTTTCGATCGTTGCAGCTATGAACAAGGCGCAGGGGACAACAGTACGCGCTCTTGGGGTTATTACTGGCGCGTTTGCTGTAGCTGGCGCGTTTATTTATAACACGTTTTATCTGCCAGTTTGGAATCTGTTCGCAGACCTCTGCAATTTTATCGGGAACGTATTTAACGATCCAGTCGCTGCGATCGAGATTCTCTTCCTGCAGCTTAACCAGCGCGTGGTCGGTTTCGTGCGGGATATGGTGGAAAAGATCGAGAGCCTGATCAATCTGATTCCGGGCGTTGAGGTCAATATTACCGGAGGGTTGGACAGCTTTTATGACAGCTACAGCCAGCGCATCCAACAGATCAAGGATGAATCCGGCTGGCAGGAATTTGTCCAGCGGAAAGAAGCGATCGACTACAGCGTTGCCTATAACGCGGGATATGACTGGGGCGCAAGCCTACAGGACAGCATCGCGAGCTCGATGGGGTTGGACGCTCTCTCCGATACCACCGACCCGACGGTTGGCCTGCTTTCGAGCATCGCGGATAACACCGACCAGATCGCGGACGATGTGGAGATGTCCACCGAAGACCTCGAGCTGCTGCGCGACATTGCGGAGCGGCAGGAGATCAACAAATATACGACCGCTGAGATCCGTGTTGAGATGGTGAACAACAACACGATTTCCTCTGAAATGGACATTGACGGCGTGGTCAACCTGCTGGAGGTCAGGGTGCAGGAAGCGATGGCGGCCAGCGCGGAAGGAGTGCATATCTGATGTATCAATTTTATATGGACGATATACTGCTGCCGGTCACGCCGGGCGCGATGACGCTGAAGGTCGCCAACCAGAACAAGACCGTCACGCTGATCAACGAGGGCGAGATCAATATCCTCAAGCTGCCTGGCCTGAGCAAGATCAGCTTTAATGCGCTGCTGCCGAATAAAGAGTACCCCTTTGCACAGTACGAGGGCGGTTTCCAAAATGCGCATTACTACATGGACAAGCTGGAACTGCTGAAGACGAAATGCCTGCCGTTCCAGTTTCAGATGATCCGGACAGATGACCGCGGAGAAATGCTGATGGATTCGCTGGACATACAGGTTTCGCTCGAAAGCTATGAGCTGGAGGAGAGCGCAGAGGAATACGGGGTCGACGTTATGGCGAAGATAGCGCTTCTGCAGTATAAGTCCTACGGCACAAAAACGATCGAGTTTAAGAAGACCGGAACCACGACCGAAGCAAGGGTTACCGAAAAGCGCGATACTTCTACCGCGCCGAAGACAACCAGTTATACGGTCGCATCCGGTGATAACCTGTGGGATATTGCCCGGGTCAAGCTTGGAGACGGCTCGCGTATGAACGAGATCTACGAGCTGAACAAGGATACCATCGAAGCCGCAGCCAAAAAGTACGGCCGGTCCAGCAGCTCAAACGGCTGGTGGATCTACCCCGGTACCGTGCTGCAGCTGCCGTCGTAAGGGGGCGTGGCTATGGGTAAATATGTATGGCCCTGCCCAGGGTACAGCCGCATTTCCAGCGGTTACGGCAACCGTGTACACCCAATTAGCGGGAAAGTTCAATTCCACGACGGCATTGACCTGGCTGCCGCATCCGGCACACCGATCCTCGCATTTGGCCCCGGTACAGTCACCATGTCTGGGTGGAACGGCGGATACGGCAACTACATCAGCATTGACCACGGTGGCGGCCTGATGAGCTTCTACGGCCACTGCTCAGCGCTGTATGTATCCAAGGGTGCAACGGTAAAGGCAGGGCAGAAAATTGCGGCTGTCGGCACAACGGGCAGCTCGACCGGCAACCATCTGCACTTCGGTATGCACAGGAACGGCTCGCCGGTTAACCCACAGAGTTATGTCAAAGACAGCGACACGACCGCGAACTATACAGGCTCCGGCGGGGGCAGCGCGACCAACACGGTCAAGGCCATGTTCACCGCTTACTATCCGGCTGATAATGCAATGGAGGGCGGGTTCCTGGATGCAATGGGCAGTCCGCTCGATACATCCAAGCGCACCTGTGCAGCGCCGCCCTCCGTGCCGTTCGGTACCAAGGTGACCGTACAGGGGACGGGAACCAGCTTGGACGGCGTGACATATACGGTCAACGACCGTGGGAGCGCGATCCAGATTGAAAACGGTGTATATCATTTCGATCTGCTGATGCGCACGAACGAGGAGTGCAACAACTGGGGCGTCAAGTACGGCACAGCCATCATCGGCGGAGACGGGGCTTCCTCTGGATCAGCTGAGGAGAGTGAACCGCAGTCCAAGCCGATCACTAAGGTGGTCGTCAAGTCGACCACAGGTGCTGCCGGCACGCGCAAGGAGGACCTGCGGCAACTGCCGAGCTACCAGCAGGCGGGCATCGAGATCACCATCCAGAACAACAATAACCAGATGCAGAACCCCATTGTCGAGGGGGATGTCGTCTGGGAGACTACGCGCCGGGGATCACCGTCCTCGCTCAAATTCACAGTCGTCAAAGACGAGATGCTGAACTTCCATGAGGGGAATCCGGTGTCCTTCCGGTTTAATGGATCGGACGTGTTCTATGGGTATGTGTTCAGTAAGAGCCGCAGCGACAGCCTGCTGATCGACGTCACCTGCTATGACCAGCTGCGGTACCTGAAGAATAAGGATACGATATCCTACGAGAACAAGACCTACACAGAGCTGCTCAAGATGCTGGCAGCCGACTATGGTCTGACCGTCGGTACGGTAGCAGACACCAAGTACAAGATCCCGCAGCGTATCGAGGAAGGGACGTTGTTCGATACGCTCGGCAACGCCTCCGACCTGACGCTGATCAACACAGGAAAGGTGTTCAACCTGTACGACGATTTCGGCAAGCTGACGCTCAAGCCCTACGAGGAGCTGCTGCTGCCGATCTATATCGATGAGGATACCGCACAGGATTATACCTACACTTCGTCCATCGACAGCGACGTATACAACCGCATCAAGCTCGCCTATGACAACGGTGAGACCGGCGAACGCGAAGTGCATGTAATGAACGATACCGCCAGTCAGGGGCGCTGGGGCGTGCTGCAGTACTACGCCAAGCTGGACAGCGCGCTGTCCACTGCCGATCTTCAGACCAAGGCACAGGCGCTTCTCAAATATTTCAATGTTATCCGGCGCGAGCTGACTATGAAGAAGGTGTTCGGTGACATCCGCGCGCGAGCTGGTGCGTCTGTTGCCGTCGGTATGGGGCTGGGTGATATCAATATTTCAAACTACATGTGCATCGAAAAGGCCAAGCACACTTTTTCGCATGGCCTGTATACGATGGACCTGTATCTGTCTGGAATAAGGGGTGAGTTCAGTGCCTGATTTGGTGGAAATGATCAAGCAGATCGCGGCAGACGTCTATGACGCGAAAGCACCGATGGAGATCTGCTATGGGACGGTGCAGTCCCTTAGCCCGTTCAAAATCCGGCTGGATCAGAAGAAGACGTTCGGGAAAGAGTATTTCATCGTCCGCTATGGAACAACGACACAATCCTTTGAGGTGGGGGACGAGCTGATCCTGATCCGGATGCAGGGCGGGCAACAGTGGTTAATCCTTGACAGAAAGGGGGCGCTCTGATGCTTCCGACCGATTACAACGACGGCCTTGTGCAGGACTTCACGATCAAGACCCAGCCGACGCTGACCTATCGCCTGCGGTTTGACGGCCGCCCAGCGGGCGGGATGCTGAACGGCACAGAGGCCATGAAGCAGGCTGTTTTCCTTGCTCTGCAGACCGAGCGGTTCTGTTATGCAATCTACTCGTGGAACTATGGCGTCGAGCTGGAGCGGTTGTTCGGCGAGGGCATTACGCCGTATCTGCAGGCGCGTATCCGGAGCGCTATCGAGGACGCGCTTCTCGCGGATGACCGGATTACGCAGGTGGACGGTTTTTCTTTTGAGCGTACCGGCCGTGAGCGGCTGACGGTGACGTTTACTGTGCATACCACGCAGGGCGACATACAGTCCGACTATGAATTTACGGGAGGTGCGGCATGATCGGAAAATACTCGGATCAGATGACATTCGAATACATACTCGGCCGGATGCTCGACCGTGTACCTGATACAGTGGACAAACGCGAGGGAAGTGTCATTTATGATGCGCTGGCGCCGGCCGCGGCCGAACTGGCCAAGACATATATGGAGCTGGACGTGGTCATGGACGAGACGTTCGTAGATACTGCCAGCTTGCAGTACCTGATCCTGCGCTGTAAAGAGCGCGGTATTGAAGCCCAGGGAGAAACAGCGGCCATCATTCAAGGCACATTCACTCCCGCTATGTTGGAGCTGACCGCAGGTACGCGGTTCAACTGCGACGACATCAATTACGCCATTACTGAAAAGATATCCGACGGCGTATATCGCCTGCAGGCAGAAACACTGGGTACTGCCGGAAACAAGTACAGCGGGACACTACTGCCGGTCGAGACGGTAAATGGTCTGCAAACCGCCGAGATCACCGGTGTGCTGATCCCGGGCGAGGATGGCGACACGACCGAGACGCTGCGTGAAAAGTATTATGCTTCGATCGATGGGGAGTCGTTCGGCGGCAACGTGGCTGATTACAAGGAAAAAGTAAACGCTATCCCAGGTGTGGGCGGTGTCAAAGTGTATCCTGTTTGGAATGGGGGCGGGACGGTAAAGCTCGTCATCATCGCCTCTGATTGCACGGTACCTTCAGAGGAATTAGTCCAGCGGGTACAGACCTTCATTGATCCGGAAGCCAATCATGGAGAAGGGCTTGGCATTGCCCCTATCGGTCACACGGTCACGGTCACAGGCGTAACAGCGCAGACTGTTAATATTCAGAGTAATATCACGTTCATCAGCGGTTGGAGCTGGGAGGCCGCGCAGAGTCAGATCGAGGATGCAATCAAGACTTATTTTGCTGAGCTTGCGGAGGAGTGGGAGGACGCGGTCGCAACGATCGTGCGCATCTCCCAGATTGAAACACGGCTGCTGGATCTGCCTTGCGTACTGGACATCACGGATACAACGCTTAACGGGCAGGCGAAGAACCTGCAGGTGGATGCGGACAGCATCCCAATGATTGGAACGGTCGGGGAGGTGGGTACATGAGAAAAAAGCTGCAAGACTACTTGGCGCCTATCCTGTTGAGAACCTGCGAGTTCCCGTTGCTGTGCCAAGGTGAACAGCCGGAGTTTGACGCGTTGGCCGCCGGCGTGACCGAGGTGCTGAATTCACAGTTTGTCATGACCGCGCCGCTGCGTGGTATTGAGCGGTATGAGAAGATTTTCGAATTGACAGCACAGAATACGGCTACGCTCGATGAGCGCCGGTTCACTGTACTTTCTGAAATGAATGCACAATTGCCTTATACGGTGCGGTCGCTACGCAGAATGCTCACCGCTTTGTGTGGGGAAGATGGGTATTCGTTAGAAATAGACAATGATTCATATGAATTACTGGTGAGAGTGCCTGTTCAGGAGCGGAATAAGCTGCAAGCTGTGCGCGATATGTTGTGTGCTGTTGTTCCGGCCAATATGGTTTGCCTGGTGGTGGCACATTTGATGCGTGAGGCGCAGGCGGTGACGCGTCTCGCGGCGGCGGGTACGAAGGCGAAACATTACGGAGAACACGAGGTGATGCTATGAGTTGGACAAATGCGGCGGTCACGGCCGCGGGACACGCCCTGCAGGCGGCGCTCGTCGGCACGGGCAAGGGGCTGGTATTTACGCGCGCGGCAAGCGGCGCGGGGCTGGCCGCCGGAACGCTGGAGGAGCAGACCGCAGTCACGGACGAACGGCAGGCGCTCTCCCTGCAGCCCGCGCAGGTGCTGGAGGGCGCAAAGGTACGGGTACGGGCGGTACTGGTCAACACCGGCCTTTCGGCGGGCTACACCATGCGCCAGCTTGGCTTTTACGCGCGCGCCGAGGACAGCGGGGACGAGGTGCTGTATGCGCTGGTGCAGGACGAGGCGGGCGACCCCATCCCAGCCGCAGCGGAAAGCCCGGGCTTTTCGGTGGACTGGACGTATGTTTTCAGCTTTGGGGGCGCGGCCGAGGTGACGGTGGAGCTGGACCCTGCGGGCGTGATCGGCTGGGGCGCGGTCGGCCAGCCGGACGGCGTGGCGGGGCTTGGGCCGGACGGAAAGGTGCCGGAGGAGCAGATGCCGGAGATGGATTATGTCCCCGCGGGAAGCGCTGCGCCGATCGAAGGGCTTCCAACGAATGACGTTCGCACCGGCACCGTGCGGGATGGCCAGAGCATCGCGGCGGGGGATGTGGTGAATGTTCAGGACGGGGAAATCTACCGTGATGTTGTGGCACAGAAAAACGTGGAAACAGTACTTTTATCTGTGGGAACATCTAGTTGTGCATGTGATACTTTCCCAGACGGCGTAATACTCGCGTCGCTTACTAGATCTTCTGATAACGGACCTACAACTTGGCTCTTAGATAGTGACGGGCGAATTATTACGAGTATTGCTGGAGAATCAAATGATAGAAAAACCCGTCAGGTGTTTTGTCTGTCGAATACGCTATGTGGAATACTAAATCGGCTTAGCGACAATAGGGTTACTGTTCAATATCTTACCCGAAATGGTAACAGCCTTTCTGTAAAAAACACATTCCTTGTTATAGCCGACACAGCTAATACGGATGCCGTTGCGGTTTCGTTATCTCCACTGACGCATTTGTTAATTTCCGGATCAGCCACGTCGTTGAGTGTAATGATACGCGATACGGACAAGAACCAGAGCATATCTGCCGGAACATTAAACGTTAATGTTTATAGCTCCTCCCTCTCCGCAACCCGCATCCCAGACGACGACAATGGAAACAAGCGCGCATGCATCTTCTTTTCCGATGCCGGAGATGGTATCAAGGGCAAGGCTGTTATTGTGACGATTGACAGCTCCAATGCGGTGACGTTTGGCGAGGTTGCGACGATTATAAATTCAACAGCGCATCATGTTCAGTGCACATACTCTAACGGGGTAATCTATGCTTTGTCTCAAACCACCCTATATGTATTTAATGAAGCCCTATCTGTTCTGGGTAATGCCGGCCTTTATGGTAGCGGCACAAGCGGTGCTGATACAGCATTGATTGGATTGCCGACCGGTGTTGTTGCAGTAAACGGTTCAACAAATTATAATGCTGTTTTTGCAACATGGAACGGAACATCAATCGAGCACGGAAGTCCATATAAGTTTAATATTGGAAACCCATCAAACTATGTCTCTGGAACACGAATTTCAGACAATGAAATTCTACTCGCTTATGCCGATACAGGCAACTCCAACTACGGCACCACCACCATCCTTGAAATCTCCGGCGACCAGATCGCAGGTTCGTTCCTGGACAATTCCAAAGACGCAATCGCTCTTGAATCCGGAAAGGGCGGAGATACCATCAAACTCGGTTTTGGTGGGTACTGCGCATGTGAGGGCGTAACCGCAGGTCAGACGATCGATTCAGAGGGCGTGACGGCGTATAGCCCGCTGGATGGGTGGCTGGAAATCAAGGATCAGTGGGCGAAAGGATATGTAACAGGAGAGTATACGGGTAACGGTACTTATGGCGCTGGTAACCCTACGGTGATTGACGTAGGATTTAGACCACAATGTTTAATTATCGAAGTTGTATCTGCAGGTAGTGCTACCGGAGTTGTTTTTATCGCGCTTAACGGCGTAAATGTTTCGTATTCATTACCAACTTCCGCTGCGGTAACTATATCGTTCGATAAAACGCAAGTTTCGTTTTATTCCGTTTCTGCATCAGGACAGATGAATCTCAGTGGTGCTGTTTACCGCTATATCGCATGGAGGTGACCATATGCTCATTATCAACACGGAAACCAGACAGATGCGCACCCTCCACCACGGACAAGCACCGGACGGATGGATTCCGGTCCCTGTCAGCCTTGAACCCTGTGCGCGTGCCTACTGCCCGTACTGCGAACTGGCGATTGAGGACGGCGCGCTGGTGGATATTACGCCGACCGCACGGCCTCCTGAACCGGAGCCGGAACCGACGCAGGAAGAACAGCTCCGCGCGGACGTGGACTTTATCGCGGCTATGACGGGGGTGGAGCTATGACAGTATTTGAAATGGCGCGGCATTATTACCCCAAGCTGTGGGACATTGGCCGGATAGACCA